>JBDSGZ010000245.1:0-14632 GCA_039918735.1 Ginsengibacter sp. | reverse complement strand
TTTTTATTGTCAAAAAACATTTGAGTCGTAATATAATCCGATCCTGCATCAACCTTCATCTTCAAATACCTGATGTCACTTTCAAGATTAGGAGCTTCAAAATGTTTCTCAGGATATCCCGCCACTCCTATACAGAAAGTAGTTTTGTAACCGTCCCTTATATCTTCTTCAAGATAAAGGCCACTATTAAGGTTTACCGCTTGTTTCAGAAGATCAATTGCGTATGCATGGCCGTGCTCTTCAGGCTCGAAAAGTGTTTCATTCTTAGCGGCGTCCCCTCTCAATAACAATACATTGTCTATCCCGAGAAAGTTAAGGTCGATAAGAGCATTTTCAGTTTCCTGCACATTAAATCCTCCGCAGATCAAATGTGGTACTGCGTCAATTTTATAATGATTCATTATAGCAGCGCAAATTCCAACAGTGCCTGGACGTTTTCTCACTTCCACTTTTTCAAAGGTGCCATCTGCTTTTTTCTTAAACACCTGCTCACTGCGGTGATAAGTTACATTAATGAACGCAGGTTTAAACTCCATCAACGGATCAAGGTGATTGTAGATAGACTCAATCGTCTTTCCCTTGAGAGGAGGAAGTATCTCAAAGGAAATCAGGGTTTCGCTGGCTTGTTTTATATGGTCAGTAACTTTCATTTTTTCAAAATAGATGCAAAAATAATCTCTAAAACCCAATAGGCAAAACGTGTAAACACGATTGCCCCCCAATCATAACACCGAAACAATATGAAATATCATGAATGCCCGGCCTGCTGGCCTCATTAAAACCTTCCGCGAACGAAGGTGTTCCTTAAGTTATTAGAATACGTTAGCACCGTTTTATGTGTTGCTTCGCTTATTTTTGTTGAAATCTCATTGTTTTGAACCAAGTCATTTACGCGAAGGACCTCGTTAAGTTTTATGGAAAAAGGGCGGTCACTGATAAGGTGTCCTTTCACGTAGAACAAGGAGAAATAGTGGGTTTGCTTGGGCCGAACGGTGCAGGGAAAACAACTTCCTTTTACCAGGTTGTAGGCTTGGTAAAACCAGATGATGGAAAAGTATTTCTGAATGACCAGGACATTACCAAATTACCAATGTATCAAAGAGCCAAAATGGGACTTGGATATCTACCCCAGGAAGCAAGCGTTTTCAGAAAACTTTCGGTAGAGGATAATATTACTGCAGTGCTCGAAATGACAAAACTTTCTAAAAAGGCTCAAAAGGAAAAACTTGAATCATTGATAGCGGAATTTAATCTCGGCCACGTGCGAAAGAGCAACGGCGACGTCCTAAGCGGCGGAGAGAGAAGGCGAACGGAAATTGCAAGAGCGCTGGCAGTAGATCCAAAATTCATCCTGCTTGACGAACCTTTTGCAGGAATTGATCCCATTGCAGTCGAGGATATTCAAAGCATCGTAACAAGATTGAAATATAAAAACATCGGCATTCTTATTACCGATCATAATGTAAATGAAACATTGTCAATCTGTGACAGGGCCTACCTGCTTATTGAAGGAAAAATCTTCATCGAAGGAACTGCCGAAGTACTGGCCCGCGATGAACAGGTGAGAAAACTTTACCTGGGACGTAACTTTGAGCTAAAGCGAAAAGATTACCTGCACATTGATGCAATGAAATAGAGGCGACGCAACAGACCAAAACATAGATTGTATACAAGTCCAATTGTGGATCAACGATTGCTTTAATCACAGCGAATCGCCATAGCAAAAGAAAACATTAAATAAATAATCCATAAAGCAATTTATTATCTTGCCTAAGCATGAAGTTATTGAGCCCCGCCATATCACGTTTAGCCAGGCTACGCTTTTGGGGCGTGAAAAACTGGATAGATTTTCCTGTCTCTACACAGCGTGATGTACTTCAACACATAGTAACGCAGGCACAATACACGGAAATTGGAAAACGATATTCATTTTCAAAATTATTTACCGTCAAGGATTTCAAAAAAAGTATTCCGATTCATGAATATGATGATATAAAAGGCTATATCCTTCGGATGATGAATGGAGAGGAAAATATCTTGTGGAACACACCAATAAACTGGTTTGCAAAAAGCAGTGGCACTACTTCAGAGAAGAGTAAGTTTATTCCTGTAAGTGAGGAAAGTTTAAAGGATACACATTTTAAAGGCTCTAAAGACGTCCTTACAAATTATTATAACAATTTTCCGGATAGCGATTTACTCACTGGTAAAAGCCTGGTGGTAGGAGGAAGTCACCAGGTAAATAATATTAATGACGACATACAATACGGCGACCTCAGCGCAGTGCTCATGCAAAACACTCCTTTTTGGGGTAACTGGATCAGAACCCCTGATCTGAGAATAGCATTGCTTGATGAATGGGAAAGTAAGATTGAACAGCTCGCACAAAAAACAATCAATGAGAATGTGACTTCCCTCGCCGGTGTTCCGACATGGACGATCGTTCTCATAAAACGGATTCTCGAGATTTCCGGAAAAGAAAACTTAAAAAAAGTGTGGCCTAACCTGGAGCTTTATATTCATGGGGGAGTATCGTTCACACCATACGAAGATCAACTGCAAAAATTAATCGGCGCCCCCATTAATTACCTGGAAATTTATAACGCAAGCGAAGGATTCTTCGCCGCGCAGCACATGCCAGAAGATGATGGGATGTTGCTCTACGCAGATCATGGTATATTTTATGAGTTTATGCCTGTAGAAGAATATGGAAAGACTGAACCAAGAACCATAGGACTGAAACAGGTAGAGCTAAATAAAAATTATGCTTTAATCATTAGCACCAATGGAGGCCTTTGGAGATACCTCGTTGGGGATACGGTCCAATTTACTTCCCTGAGACCTTTTAAAATAAAAGTAAGCGGAAGGCTGAAGCACTACATGAACGCATTCGGTGAAGAGGTGGTAGTTGACAATTCTGATCAAGCCATCGCTGTTGCTTCTGCTAAGACTAATTCAATCGTTAGCGATTATACAGCGGCTCCTGTATTCTTTAATGAGAATGAAAACGGTGCACATGAATGGCTGATAGAATTTGATAAACCTCCATCCGATCTGAAAGAGTTTACCATTGAATTGGATAGAGGCTTAAAATCTTTGAACAGCGACTATGAAGCAAAGCGATATAGGGATATAGCCCTGCGACTTCCGATTGTTACCGCTTTGAAAAGAGGAACGTTCCGCGAGTGGCTTAAAAGCAAAGGAAAGCTCGGCGGGCAACACAAGGTTCCACGCTTAAGCAATGACAGAGTGCTGATTGAGGAAATAAAAAAAATAGATTTAGTAAATGTCTGTCTATAGCGACCCACAAATAACTGCAACTACAACCAAAATCAAAAAATCGAAATCAAAGAGAAGATTCTCGATTCGTAAATACCACTAAACTTAAATAAAAGCAAACATGAAATTATTAGAAAACAGGGTTGCTATTGTAACAGGAGGAAGCCGTGGAATCGGTGAAGCTATTGTGATGAAGCTCGCTGAAAGCGGGGCAAATATTGCTTTCACCTACGTCAGCAGTGAGGAACGAGCAAGAACGCTAGAGGAAAAAGTAGCAGCCACCGGTGTCAAAGTGAAGGGATATAAAAGTGATGCAGGTATTTTTGAGGATTGCGAGAAGATGGTTGCTGACGTAATAAAAGAATTTGGAACTATCGATGTATGTGTGAACAACGCAGGGATTTCACGGGACAACTTACTCTTGCGTATGAGTCCTGCGCAATGGGATGAAGTGATGAACACAAATCTCAAAAGTGTTTTCAATATGACAAAACAAGTTATTCGCCCGATGATGAAAGCTAAAAAAGGAAGTATAATAAATATGAGTTCGATCGTTGGAATGCGTGGAAATGCAGGACAGAGCAGCTATGCCGCCAGTAAAGCTGGGATCATTGGTTTCACGAAATCTATAGCAGCCGAACTGGGTAGTCGCAATATCCGATGCAACGCCATAGCTCCAGGATTTGTAGAAACTGATATGACTCACTATTTAAAAGAAGGAGAAGCAGCCAAGACGTTTCTTGATAATATTCCCTTGGGGCGCTTTGGGCAAGGCTCAGAAATTGCAGATGTTACATTGTTTCTTGCCAGCGATATGAGTTCCTACATAACAGGACAAGTAATTAGCACATGTGGAGGATTGAATATGTAGAAAATAAGAATTGAATACATTACAAATTCGCTCTCTTAAATTTTTTCTTTGCCCACCTTTCAATTTAGCTGCGTGGAAGATGGGGATTGGTCTTCATGGAGGAGGTCTCCAGGAGACATGTCAAAAACTTATTGTGGGATCATGGCTAAGAAGTTTAAACTTCGTTCTTGTTTTTCAGATGTTGAGATGAATTTCAGGGATGACAACTCATAATAAAACCGCGGATCAATTATACAAAAATGTTCAATCACCTTTTTGTGAATTCAGTATTTAAAAAATTAGATTTATGATGACTGCATATGAAAAGCTTTTAAAGGAAAATAAAAACTGGGCGAAGGACCAACTTAGTGCGGACCCCGAATTTTTTAATAGACTTTCAAAATTACAGACCCCGGAATTCTTATGGATAGGATGCAGCGATAGTCGTGTGCCTGCGGATAAAATTACGGGAACACAACCGGGTGAGATTTTTGTTCATCGGAATATTGCCAACATGGTGGTACATACAGATGTGAACCTTTTGAGTGTTGTGGATTTTGCGGTGAATCACTTAAAAGTGAAGCACATAATAATCTGTGGACACTATGGCTGTGGCGGCATAAAAGCGGCCATGACAAACCATGACTATAAGTACATTTTAAACATGTGGCTGAGATATATTAAGGATGTATACCGGCTTCACCGGGACGAACTAAATGCCATAGATAATGAAGAGCAACGTGCTGACAGGCTTGTTGAGCTTAATGTGATGGAGCAGGTGATGCATCTTTCCAAGACATCAATAATACAAAGAGCCTGGAAACAGGAACAACGACCGCATTTGCATGGATGGGTCTATGGTTTGAAGGATGGCTTGATAAAACCCGTCTTTGAAATGGAAGCTGGAACTCCTATTGATCCATTATTTGAGTACGATGACTTGTAGAGTGCTCGCAGCTATTTTTTTATTTTTTGTGTGAACTCAGCAATCGCATTTTTGGCAAAGTCGCTCAATACGAGTCTTCCACTTATAGCAGCCCGTTCGTTTAGAAGTTGATCCCAGTGATCAGTTCCCTGCCAAAACATTTGTTTCATTTGAGAGATCGCCTCATTATTTGCATGAGATAATGTATTAGCAAGACGATAAACTGATTCATCCATATCCTGTGCGGTTTCATGCACTTCGGCAAACAACCCTTTCTTCTTTGCCCACTCTGAGTTACGCCAAAGAGTGGCGTCAATTGCCAGTTGACTAAATGCTGAAACTCCAATTTTTCTTTCAATTGCAGGCCCCACGACAAACGGACCAAGCCCAATAGAAAGTTCACTCAGTTTCACTTCTGCTGCATTTGTTGCAATCGAATAATCACAAGCCGCAGCTATGCCAACTCCACCGCCAACACATTTTCCATGGATGCGTCCAATGATTAGCATCTTGCATTTTCGCATGCCATTTATAAGACTGGCAAAGCCTTTAAAAAAATTTATCGCTTCGGATTCTGTCTTAATTGAAGCGAGTTCATTAAAGCTTGCTCCTGCACAAAAAGCACCATTGCCGGCGCTTTGAAGAATTACGACCTTGCTTCCATGACCAGATAAAAAATGTAATTCCTGATTGATTTGCCCGAGTAGATTACCTGGCAACGAATTACTTTGAGGATGAAAAAATTCAATCGTTGAAACTCCATGTTCTGTGTGAGATTTTACGTAGCCATCCGTTATTTCATTTCCCATAAAATTTATTCTGATGATGAAAAATCTATGTTTTGAAAAAAAAGGTTTCTAAAACGTATCGAAGAATCGATTCAAAATCAGTAGTTATTGTAGTCGCTAAAGCATCTGATTTCAGATCAATCCAAACTGCCTGAGATGATGCAGCGCATGTTTATGAAGCAGTTGAATATTCATTTCGTAGTTCAAATCACCAAAGAAAGCATTAGTCGTGTTCAGGTTTGGATTCTTATTAAAAACCTCGAAGAAATAATCGAGCTCGCTTTGCAACTTTTTTATAGCCGAAGATATACCGGGCTGGCGAAGAGGTACACCTGTTTGAGGAATCAGTGGATTGTTTGTGTTTTCTTTGAAGGGTAAATTGCTCATGAGGAACTCTCTCGATTTCATCAGTCTTTCGCCTTCATGAAGAGTGGGTAATGCCAACTTTCCACTAGCATTTTTTATAGCATCAGAAAAGTGTTCAACCATTTGCTGCGCCGACATAACTCCCCACTTTCCCTTCTCCTTTCCATCTAATTTATTAAGAAGAACAACAAATTCATTTCTTAAAAAATCTTCTTTCGTGGTAAGGGAAGGATTCATAAAATCAGGAATTTGTTTTAACGGTTTTCATCCTCTGATCAATTTCCCTGCTTAGGGCAGAGAAAATTTCCTCAATCGTTCCTTCTCCATTTATCAACACTACTTTCTTATCTCTCCGGTAGTGGTCAGCTACCGGCGCGGTTTTCTTATTGTACTCTACTATTCTGTTGCGTATCACCTGTCCATTGTTATCATCAGTTCGCCCGCTTGTTTCTCCGCGCTTTACCAGTCGTTTTACGAGCTCTTCTTCACTCACATCCAAAGCCAACATTACGTTAATAGAAGTATGCTTTAGTTCTAACAGACTGTCGAGAGCCTCTGCCTGCTTTGAAGTACGCGGGAAACCATCGAACAAAAACCCCTTAAGATCGTGGTTTTCATCCAGCGTGCTGCTTATCATTCCGATGACTACTTCGTCAGGAGCAAGCTGTCCTCTGTCCACGAACTTTTTTGCTTCAATGCCCAATGGGGTTTTCCGGGAAATTTCACTTCTCAGAAGATCACCCGTTGACAGATGTTTCAAGTGGTATTTTGCTATTAACTTTTCTGACTGCGTACCTTTTCCACTGCCCGGCGGGCCAAATAAAATGAGATTAAACATACTTTTCTGAAAACAATGTGAACTTCAAATATAATGGAACGAGCTCAAAATTCCTTACAGGACTTACAAGTGAATAAAAATCTGTGGATTAATTTTTCCAAAGAAAAAGAGATCATTTAGTCACGTTCGTCCAGTGAACAGTCTTCTTAAAAGCGCCACAATGAATGTGAACAATGCTGATCCAATCACTGCCCATATAATTGGGAATGGCTTACCATCAATACTTATCTCGAAAAAATGAGGTAGCCCCATTTTGTGTGCAACCCACATCCCTATATATGCACCGATAAAACCAATGACTATCGATACAAAGCATCCACCCAGATCATATCCTGCAATCGCCTGGCCGATGCCACCGCATATGGCCGCCACCAGCAAGAGAATCAAAAATCCAATAAGAGACATAATGGAAATTTTAGGTTTACAAAAATATTTCAGCTATTGCTTCAGACTGTTATCTTTTCAAAACGGGACATTCAATTAAATACCGAATAGTTTATAATAATTGACGACAAAATTATGGCGTCAGCTTTTGTGCAGCATCCTCATCCAGGAACCAAAACAATTCACCATTCACAGGCTTTATTATCTGTGCCGGCAGCGCCAGTGGCTGATAAGTCTCTTCGAGAACACGTTGCACTATGGCTGCTTTTTTTTCACCGGCAACTAAAAAAACAATAAATGATGATTTGTTGACTAATACCGGTAGCAGGGTTACCCTGGCCTCCTGTTTCTCATTAAAAGTGAAGCTTACCCATTCGTTTGTTTCTTCTATCACGCCTGACCCGGGGAATAGAGAAAGGGTATGCCCATCTTCTCCGAGACCTAAAAATATAAGATCAAAAGAAGTAGATCTGTTGTCAAAATAATTATGTAATCTGTGATTATAATCTTCAGCAGCAAATAAAGGCTCAATATCCACACGAATCCTGTGAACATTTTTTTCAGGAATATCGGTGTGCTGCAGTAAATTTTCAAAAGCCATCTTTGCATTATTTCTATCATCATCTGCAGGAACCATACGTTCATCTCCCCAAAAAACATGCACTCTTTTCCAATCTATTTTATCAATATATTTTTTCGAAGCTAACTTTTGAAACAAGAGTCTTGGAGTGTTCCCACCCGAAAGCGCCATGGTGAAATATTCCTGGCTCTTAAGAGTTTTAATGATAAGATTGCATGTCCATTCGGCCAGTGCTTCATTTACCTCAAACTCTGATGGAAAAACTTTTACATTCATTTTTTCAGTTTCTTTTTTACAGGCTTAGTCGCCCAATTGCGCCCGTCCCTGGCGATCAGCGCTTCTGCATCTTCCGGTCCCCAGGAATCAGGTGAGTAGTTTGGGAAATCCATTGGCTTTCGTGTACCCCACACGTTGAGGATCGGCATCACAACACTCCACGCCGCCTCTACCTGGTCGGCCCGCATAAAAAGAGTTGCGTCACCTTCCATAATATCGTAGAGTAGGGTTTCATAAGCTTCAGGCTCTTCTCCATCATATTCATCCTTATAATTAAAAATCATATCCACAGGAGAAAGTATCATTGACTGGCCTGGACGTTTTGATTGAAAACGAAGGCATATATCCATCTCCGGCGCAATGCTGATTGATAAACGATTCGGCCTCCAGGTTTCTGAGGCTTCTTTAGGGAAAGCAAAAGCCGGTGCCGGCTTAAATTGGATGGTGAGAGTTGTATTTTTTTCGTGCAAACGCTTTCCTGTTCTCACATAAAAAGGAACGCCTTGCCAACGCCAGTTTTCGATATAAAATTTTACCGCAGCAAACGTTTCAGTTCCGGAGTCCGGCGCAACATTTTTCTCTTCTCTATAGCCCTCTACCTTTTCACCGTGCATCCATCCTTCTGCATATTGACCACGTGCTGCATACTCCTGCACCTCTTCAGGATTGATTTTCCTGAGAGCATGAAGTACATCAACTTTCCGGTTCCTGATTTCATTAGGATCGAAAGAAACCGGTGGTTCCATTCCAATCATACATACTAACTGGAGAATGTGGTTCTGAACCATATCCCGCAGAGCGCCCGAACTTTCATAATAACCACCGCGGCCTTCTACGCCTACCGTTTCTGATGCTGTTATTTGAACGTGATCGATATAGTGTCGGTTCCATAAAGGTTCGAACATGGCATTTGCAAAACGAAAAGCAAGAATGTTTTGAACCGTTTCTTTGCCCAGATAATGATCTATTCGGAAGATCTGATCTTCGTCAAAAAACTCTCTGAGCATTTTATTCATAGCTATAGCACTTTCCAGGTCGTGACCAAATGGCTTTTCAACGACAACGCGGGTGCTTTCTACATCGCTACAAAAATGAAATTTACCGAGGTTTTTTACAATAGGCTCTACCAACTGGGGCGCGACAGCCATGTAAAAAATAATATTCGGATGGTCGTCGTATTCTTTCTCCTTATCACTAATGACCTTCTCTATTTTTTTATAGTCTTTTGGATCTGTCAAGTCCATCGAAAAATAGCTCAAATGTTGGCAAAATTTCTTCCATTGATCTGCAGTTCCTTTTCTTCTTGAAAAATTATCTATTCCTTCTTTTAGATGCTTTTCATATTCGGTATCACCGTACTCAGTTCTTGCAATACCAACGATATCAAAATGCGTTGGCATAGCTCCATCTATAAAAAGATTGAACAAAGCAGGGTTCAACTTCCTGTAATTAAGATCACCACTTCCACCAAAAATGAATATTAAAGTAGATGATATTTTCTTATAGTCAAGCATGGAAATTAATTTGTGTCTAAGGGTTTAGTAGAAACGGTTTCGGAGGAATTGGCCCATTCTGAATGGAAAACTCCTTCACGATCTATCCGCTGATAAGTATGGGCCCCAAAGAAGTCCCGCTGTGCCTGTATCAAATTAGTTGGGAGCAGCGTTCTCCGGTAAGCATTAAAATAATTCAGTGCTGCCATTAGGCTTGCAGAAGGAAAATTATTAAGAGCCGAAAGTGACGCAACCTTTTGAAGTCCGTCAAGCTTTGGCATCAATAAATCAGCGATATTTTTATCAAGCAACAGGTTACTAAAATTTGATCGTTCATACGACTTCTTGAAAACTTCAAGAAAGCCTGAGCGAATAATACAACCACCGCGCCAAACATCCACGACAGACTCGAGGGGAATTTCCATTTGTAAATCTTTCGATGCAACGGAAAGCAGAGCGAGGCCCTGGATGTAGCTTACAACAATAGAAAAATAGAGAGCATCAAACAATAGATTCTCAAAGGTGGACCGATCAATGTCTATATCATGAAACCCGGCAGTATAAATCTCGGAAGCTTTTTTCCTTTCAGCAACCAGCGATGATAGGTTTCGCATCATTACAGCCGTATCTATAGAGGGAATCGGCATTGCGAGGTCAAGACCTTCCTGTGACGTCCACTTTCCGGTTCCTTTAGCTCCTGCTTTATCCAGGATCATATCCACTAGATATTTTTCGGGCACCTTTTCATCTTTCACTTGAAAAATGGTTGCTGAAATCTCGAGCAGAAAAGACTTCATCTCGTTTCTATTCCAATTGGAAAACACGTTGTGTATTTCTTGGTTAGAGTAGTTCTTCCCGTTATGCAGGAGATCATAACATTCGCTGATCAGTTGCATTATGGCATACTCGATCCCGTTATGAACCATCTTCACATAATGTCCTGCGGCATTTTTTCCTAAAAAGGCCACGCAAGGTTGACCGTTTACTTTTGCAGCAATGTCTTTCAATATCGGTTCTATTTCCTTGTACGCCTCAAGATCACCGCCGGGCATAATACTCGGACCCTTTCTCGCACCCTCCTCGCCTCCAGAGATACCAATACCCATAAAATGAAACCCCTTGTTCTGCAATAACTCAATCCTTTTGAGGGTGTCAATATAGTGAGAATTTCCACCATCGATAATAATATCTCCTTTTGATAACAAAGGAACAAGCTCGCTAATCACACTGTCCACTGGCGGGCCAGCAGGCACAAGCATCATTATTTTCCTGGGTAGTTTCAACAGGTCAATCATCTCCTGCAAAGTGTTGACACCTTTTACAACTGAACCAGATTCGGCTGAAGTTTCAAAAAGTTTAGTTTTACCCGGATCCTTATCATAGCCTATTACGGCATACCCATGGTCGGCCATATTCATCAAAAGATTACTTCCCATTACACCCAAACCAACCATTCCAAAGTCATACTTTTCATCGGTCATAAAAATCTTTTTAGAAACGTAAAATTACTGAAATTGAATTTGAGATTGATTCCCAGAGAAATTATTATGGCAAATTGTATTTAGCTGGCCAAATGAAAAGTTTACAATGAAAGAGACTTGCGGAAGGATAAGCCTTCGGGGATCAAATTATTAGGAACATTTTGTATTTTTTCTTTAATTTTAGATACTCAAATTAAAAGCTCCCTTTATCGCGGACATGTTTTGATATCCTATGCCCATCTTTTTAAAAATCCAAAAAAATAAAACTGTATATCCTGTCGCGATAGCGATTTCTATAACTATTATGTGTCGTAATTTTAAAAGTATTAATTGTATAAAATGAATGAAACTGTAGTCAGCCCGGTGACCTTAACCTCGAAAGATTTTGCAACAGACCAGGAAGTAAGATGGTGTCCGGGATGTGGTGATTATTCTATCCTGGCGCAAGTTCAAAAAGTGATGCCGAACCTTGGAATTCCAAAGGAGAACATAGTAATTATATCGGGGATTGGCTGCAGCAGCAGGTTTCCTTATTACATGAATACCTATGGAATGCACAGTATTCACGGTCGTGCGACTGCCGTGGCAAGCGGGCTAAAGGCCAGCCGGCCGGAACTGAGCGTATGGATTGTAACCGGAGATGGAGATTGCCTAAGTATAGGTGGTAACCACACAATTCATTTGCTCAGGAGAAATTTAAATGTAACCATCCTGCTTTTCAATAACGAAATTTACGGACTTACGAAGGGTCAATATTCTCCGACAAGCCAGGAAACGAAAATCACAAAAAGCAGTCCTGTAGGAAGTATAGATCATCCGTTTAATCCTGCTGCATTAGCTCTTGGAGCGGATGCTTCATTTGTTGCCAGAAGCATGGACAGAGATCCCAAACACTTGCAGGCCATGATTTTGAGAGCGCAGGAACACAAGGGAAGTTCGTTCCTTGAAATCTATCAGAATTGTAACATTTTCAATGATGGAGCTTTTGAGATCTTTACTGAGAAAAAATCAAAACCAGAGGAAGCCTTATTCCTTGAAAATGGTAAGCCACTTGTTTTTGGCGCAGAAAAAAGTAAGGGTATTAAGCTTGATGGATTAAACCCGGTAAAAGTTGATCTGAACGGTGAATTCACTGAGAACGATTTATGGATTCATGATGAAAGCGACTTTGGAAAAGCTCAAATATTGACACGGCTATTTGATAATCCTACAGGAGAAAATCATTTACCCAGGCCATTTGGGGTGTTATACAAAAAAGAACGAGCTTGTTATGAAGATGTAATGACTATGCAGATAGAAGAAGCAATTTCAACAAGAGGTAAGGGAGATTTGGATAAATTACTTAAGGGTAGAGAAACCTGGTCGATTGGATAAGAGTGGGTCTAATTCTTATTGTTTAGAAAAATAAAAGGTTTCAATTCCTGTTGTCTGATAATATCCCTGATGAATTTTGTATCAGAAATTATCTTGTGTTTATTACAGTTAATAACTTCATGAGCAACAGCAAGATTGTCAATTTTTTCAACAGAAAATAGCAACTCATGAAGTAATTCCACTTCATGCTCAATTGCCTGGGGGTTCATTAATTCTTCTTTGAACAACACCAATAGATCCCGGTTAAACTTGTTCATCTTGGATAATGGTTTTATTGTTAATATCCTACCATACCTTGCTTACTGGGGCAACCACATTTGCTTTTTTTAGATGCATTGCAGCTAATTGCAAAAGTAGACACTATAATTAATACAAGCAGGAGGATTTTATAAACGTATTTCATAATACTGGTACCTAAGTTAAACTATTTTCAGAAACAATTATTGCATTCTTGTGAAAGAGGAAAAAAAAATTAACAAAGGATCAGAAACTCTAACTGTATTGATAGCGCCATTAGATTGGGGATTAGGGCATGCAACACGTTGTATTCCAATTATTAAAGAATTTAAAGGTCATGGCTGTAAAGTACTTTTGGCAGGAAACGAGACTCTACTTTCTTTATTTAAAAAAGAGTTTCCCGAAATTGAAATTCTACCTCTTTTTGGCTATAATATTAAGTATAGTAAACATAGTAGCCGACTATTTTTAAACCTGTTTTTTCAACTTCCGAAATTATGGAACACCATCATAAGGGAACATAGGTGGTTGAAAAAAATAGTGAGGATGTATCAACCGGATATTGTGGTCTCCGATAACCGGCTGGGAATGTACCATGCGAATATTGTATCTATTTACATGACGCATCAACTTACAATAAAAACTGGCTATGGGTTTATGGATATTGTTGCCAGCTTTATTCATAATCGTTTTATAAAAAAATATGATGAATGCTGGGTTCCGGATTTTGAGGTAAATGGTTTGGCCGGTGAGCTTTCTCATCCGGCAAATATTCCACCGAATGTTGTGTACATAGGTGCCATCTCAAGATTCAATAAACTTCATCTAAGTGGCAAAATCTATAAAATTTTAATTTGCCTTTCAGGTCCCGAACCTCAAAGAACTATCCTGGAAACAATTTTGTTAGGGCAACTTGAAAACTTTAATGGAAAGGTGCTAATGGTGAGAGGAATACTCAACGAATGCGAATTCATTTCCCTCAATAAGGAGGACGTAGAGATTGTGAATCATTTGCCCGCAGCGGAACTAAACGCAGCGTTTCAGCAGGCTGAAATTATAATTTGTCGCAGCGGCTATACAACGATTATGGATCTCGTTAAGATAGAAAAACAAGCTATACTTATACCTACTCCCGGGCAGCCTGAGCAGGAATATCTCGCCTATCATCTATTAGGCAAGAAGAACTTTTTTTCAATTGACCAACAGCATTTTAATCTCTATACCACTTTACAAGAAGCCGAAAAGTTCTCACCAGTTAACGGTGATCGTGATATGGATTTATATAAAATAACGATTGCAAAATTTCTCAATTCTGTAAGATCAGGAAAGTATGGTAAGAAATTCGCATTAAGAGAATAACAAGTTCAACCGCTTTTGGGGAAATCAAAAAAGAGGAATTTTTTTGTTGAGGTTCTAAAATCGCTCCATGATTCTTTTTCAAAAGAAACTGCGAAGACACCGGAAGTAGGAATGTTGTCTATTTGATAATCCGTAAGTGTGTTCACAAAATCTGTGATACCGGGATTGTGAGAGAAGATCGCTACACAATCAAATCCGTCATCAAATCTCTCGATAGCGTTATAAAAATTTTTTGAAGAGGCTTCGTAAAGCTCTGGTAAAAGGATAAGATCTTTTTTGTCTATGCCAAAGATTTTCATGAAAATCTTTGCTGTCTTCTTCGCACGTTTTGCTGGGCTTGAAACAAAGCAGTCTACATTCACACTGCGTTCTTTTACTCTAATTGCCATGATGGGCGCTTCC
>JBDSGZ010000244.1:0-4111 GCA_039918735.1 Ginsengibacter sp. | reverse complement strand
CCTTCTTCTATATTATCGAGATTGTTTGCAAAAGAAATTCTGATGCAATCCGGCTCACCAAAGGCATCGCCGGTCACTGTGGAAACGTGTGCCGTATTTAATAAAAACATGCAGAGATCGCTGGCGTTATTGATGAGTTCATCACCCGCTTTTTTTCCAAAATAACTTTTCACTTCCGGGAAAATATAAAATGCTCCATCAGGTACAGTGCATGATATTCCAGGTAAATCTTTTAATAGTTCAAATACTCTTTCCTTACGTATTTTGAATTGTTTCACCATTTCAACTGTGGCCGAAAGAGGAGAGTCTAAAGCAGTAATGGCTGCCCTTTGCGCTATTGAGTTAGTGCCGCTGGTAAATTGTCCCTGGATTTTTTCACATCCTTTTACAATCTCCGGATCTGCAGCGATGTAACCAAGTCTCCACCCGGTCATAGCAAATCCTTTGCTCAACCCGTTTAATACAATTACCCTGTCTTTTATAGAGTCAAATTGAGCGATGCTTTGATGACCGCCGCCATTATCATGAGCATAGTTTATGTATTCATAAATCTCATCACTTAACACGAAAACCTGTGGATGTTTTTCAAAAACATTGGCTAATCCCTGGAGTTCATCCTTAGTGTAAACAGCTCCAGTGGGATTCGAAGGTGACGAGAAAATAAACAATCTTGTTTTCGGGGTGATGGCAGCTTCGAGTTGTTCAGGTGTGATCTTAAAATTTGCTGATGGAGTGGTGTGAATGAAAACGACTTTCCCTCTTGCAAGCCGTACGATTTCTGAATAGGTCACCCAGTATGGTGTTGGGATAATCACTTCATCTTCATCGTCAACAATGCACAAGACTGTATTGGCAAGACTTTGCTTTGCCCCCGTGCTTACGATTATTTGTTGTGGAGAATATTCGAGACCATTATCCCTTTTTAACTTCCTGCATATTGCTTCTCTCAGTTCAAGGTAGCCGGGTACAGGAGTATAATGACTCCAGTTTTCATCTATGGCCTTTTTTGCCGCATCCTTAATGTGTTCAGGAGTATCAAAGTCTGGCTCACCAAGACTAAGGTCAACAATGTCTATCCCTTTGGCCCGTAGTTCCCGGCCAAGTTTCGCCATTTTCAACGTTTCGGGTTCATTAAATCTTGATAAGAGAGAAGAAAGTTGCATGTGATAATTTTATTAAAACGCTGCAAAAATAAGTGATAGATGAATTGCAGGCAAAATTGTTCTGCACAAAAAAATATTTAAAATGAAACGATGCAGGGCCATAATTCCTGCGATGGTATTTACATAAAAAAACCGGCGAGAAGCCGGTCTTAAACTTTGAGCCTGGAATCGAAACTTTGACTCTAATACGTATAGCCCGGCTTGATCATCTCCGGATATTGCTTTTGAAAATGTTTGATTTCGGGAATGGAAACGGCTTGTACATAGCCCTGGTTTGGATTGTGTTTAATGTAATCCTGGTGATAATCTTCCGCCACCCAAAATTTCTTCATCGGGCCAACCTCTGCCGCTATCGGAGCTTTGTATTTACCGGATGCAGTCATTTTCTGAATGTAGGCATCGATTTGCTTTTTCTCCGCATCGTTTGAGTAAAAAGCAATAGACCTGTATTGAGTGCCAAGGTCGGGTCCTTGTCCGTTCACCTGGGTTGGATCTTGCCCTGTGAAATAAACCTTTAACAGATCGGCGTACGAGATGGCGGAGGGATCATAGTAAAGTTTTACACTTTCGGCATGTCCTGTATTCCCCGATTCAATAGACCTGTAAGAAGGGTCATTCGTGAATCCTCCGGCATAGCCGGACACAGCTTCCTTCACTCCCTTTACGCTTTCAAACAGAGCCTCCTCATGCCAGAAGCATCCCGCAGCAAAGTATGCGGTGCTCAATTTTGAAAGTTGCTGGTCAGTCAGTTTTTTTTCATCAGTCTTTTGGGCCTCTGAACTGCATCCGACTATCAATAAAATTGAAAATATCAATAAACTTAATGTTCTCATAAATTCTTTTTTTTAAGATACGCGTTGCAGCGCAGTGAAGATGTTAAAGCAAAAATAAAAAATGTGGCATTTATTTGACTGATAGCTCCGGACGGCTAAATAATGTTTTTTTCGACCTGTGTTGAGCGCAATCGGTAAACCAATAATTTCGGAATAACTTGTTGTGTTAATTTTACCGGTAATAACAAAATAATTTTTATGATCGATTTTTTTAGACAACCATGGCCATGGTATATAGCAGGACCTCTCATTGGGTTATTTGTACCGGCCCTTTTAATATTTGGAAATAAATCATTGGGAGTTTCCTCTTCTTTGCGTCACGTTTGTGCTATTTGTATGCCTGCGAAAATTCCCTTTTTTAATTATGACTGGAAAAGAGAAGTTTGGAACCTGTTCTTTGTTGCTGGGATATTGTTGGGTGGATCCATCGTTGCGCTGTATTTGATCAATCCAAATCCGGTGGACATCAATCCAAAGCTTGTGCAGGAACTTGCGGGATACGGCATATCAAAACAAGTGGGTCTGATGCCCGGAGAAATTTTTAACTGGGCAAGTTTATTCACGGCCAAAGGGTTTTTCTTTATTGTTGTCGGTGGATTCCTCGTGGGCTTTGGAACCCGTTACGCAGGGGGATGCACTTCGGGCCATTCGATAATGGGATTGTCCAACTTACAATGGCCATCGCTTGTAGCTACCCTATGTTTTATGGCAGGCGGATTCCTGGTGTCGAACTTAATTTTACCTTTTATTTTAAATCATTGAAAATGTCTGCAGCAATTATAGAAAAGAGAAGCGCAACGGGGGGAAGCACGGATTTTGCAATCCAGGTGTTGGACTCCGAAGCCATCAATGAGTCTGAACTTACCCATCCATGGTGGTACAATTTCAAATACCTCGTCATTGGTGTTTTGTTTGGAATAATCCTCGTAAAATCAGAAGTAATTTCCTGGTTTAGGATACAGGAAATGTTTCGTCTTCAGAGTTTTCACATGTATGGAGTGATTGGTTCCGCGGTCCTGACTGGAATAGTTTCGGTACTCATTATTAAAAAGTTTAAGATCAAAACCATTTATGGAGAAGCTATCAGTTTGCCTGATAAAAAATTCAATAAAGGGCAGATTTATGGGGGACTGATGTTCGGTTTTGGTTGGGCAATTACAGGAGCTTGCCCGGGGCCGCTATATGCCCAGTTGGGAACCGGCATCACGGTAATCGCCGTGACCATTCTAAGCGCCATTGCAGGCACTTGGGTGTATGGATATTTCAGGGAAAAGCTTCCGCATTGATAGGATTTTTTACTCTTGTTTCAGAGCGATAAATCTCACTCAACCTGCATAAAATTGAATTCTCTATCCCTCTTCCTCCATCAATTCTTTATTGATGTAAACCGCTGCCTTCGCACCTTCTGCGGCTGCGACAACTACGAAATGAATATCTTTTGAAATATCGCCCGCAACATACAAACCTTGGATATTTGTTTGCTGTAATTTATTCGTGAGAGCAATATTGTTTTTTCCGACACGGCAGCCCAGGCTCTCAACAAGGTGGCATTGCACCTTGTAACCATTAGAGAAGAAGAGTGCTTCGCAAGAAGATTTTTTGCCGTTGGCAAAAATGATGTTGGCAAGCTGCGTTCCATGACCTTCGAAAGATTTTATCGTATCATTATTTACTGCGATATTTTTTTTCGTAAGAAGCGCCTTGCTTTTTCGATCCAGGTAGTTTTTCCCATCAATATATAGGGTGACGTTCTTGCTCCATAAAGTGAGCGTAACTGCAAGATCGACTCCGCTTTTGTTGTCGGAATATACTCCAAGGATCTTGTTGTTATTTTCCCATCCGTCACAATAGGGACAATGGAAAATTGACTTCCCATAAAATTTACTGACACCTTTTATTTCAGGAAGATTGTCCGTCAACCCTGTCGCCAGTATCAACTTTTTCGAATTGTAAATTTTTCCCTTTGCATCTTTTACTATGAAAATACTTTCCAGGTTTTTGGCAGCATGCTGCACTTCAACATTCAATACCCTCACTCTATATTTCTTTAATTCCTCATGACTTTTCTGAATAAATTCGCCGGGAAAAATACCATCTCTCGTGAGATAATTGTGT
>JBDSGZ010000243.1:0-22094 GCA_039918735.1 Ginsengibacter sp. | reverse complement strand
AAAATTAGCAGAAGAGAATTTCTGCAGAATATAAAAAAGATTTTGATAATCTGAACCTGGGTTATTCCCCATGCTTACTATCTATCCAGATTGTGACCGGGCCATCATTTATTAATTCCACTTGCATCTCCGCGCCAAAAATGCCAGTAGAAATTTGTTTATCCAGGTCTTTTTCCAGCTGCAGAATAAATTTCTCATAAATCGGCTCGGCAGTTTCAGGCTTACTTGCTCTGATGTAGGAGGGCCTGTTTCCTTTTTTTGTGGAGGCGTGTAAAGTAAACTTGCTGACTAGTAAAATTTCTCCATCGATATCTTTAACACTGATATTAGGAACCTTATTCTCATCGTCAAATATTCTCAGACTTACAATCTTGTGGCTTAGCCATTCCAAATCATCTGAGGTATCGGCATCTTCAATTCCTGCAAACAGCAGGAGGCCTTTTTGAATCGAAGCGACCACATTGCCCTCCACTGCTACGTTTGCTGCGACAACCCTTTGAACTAATATTCTCATGTCAGAGGATTAAGTTTATTTATGGAAAATTTCAGTCCTGACCAAAAATGATTTTGATACTAAATGTGCAAAAGTGTTTAGAGTCACTGTGAATATGACTTACCCGATTATACACATCTCTTTTCCACAGCCTGTGCAAAATTATGAGTATGTTTTGTACAGTAGAAAAAATATTTTCGTTCTCCCGCACAATAAAATTATTAACCCAAAAAATAATATTAGCTCATGCCAGAAACTACCCCAAAAACCCACGGCCTTAGCTTTACCCGGCAGTTTACACAGGAAGGTGTGTCACCTTATGACATGTTTGAGTACGATTACCGTGTTTCTGTAATTAAGAATACAACGGGCGAAGTAGTATTCCAAATGAACAACGTGGAAGTCCCAAGACAGTGGAGCCAAATTGCGACAGACATTTTAGCTCAAAAATATTTTCGTAAGGCTGGTGTACCACAGCCCGACGGGTCCACCGGCAGTGAAACTTCTGTGAAGCAGGTAGCTCACAGGCTGGCACATTGCTGGAGAGTTTGGGGTGAGCGTTATGATTACTTTGGTTCTCCTGAAGACGCTCAAATTTTTTATGAAGAACTGGTGTACGGAATATTAAATCAGTCCTGCGTTCCTAATTCGCCTCAATGGTTCAATACAGGTTTACATGAAGTTTATGGCATCACCGGAAAACCGCAGGGGCATTATTTTGTGGATGCAAAAGATGGGCAGCTAAAAAAATCCACTTCTGCCTATGAGCGACCTCAGCCTCATGCATGTTTTATTTTAAGTGTAAATGATGACCTGGTAAATGATGGCGGAATTATGGACCTGTGGGTTCGTGAGGCAAGAATATTTAAATATGGAAGTGGTGTGGGAACGAACTTCAGCAGCATTAGAGGCGAAGGGGAAAAATTAAGTGGCGGCGGCACTTCAAGCGGCCTTATGAGTTTTCTTAAAATAGGAGATCGTGCTGCGGGAGCGATCAAAAGCGGTGGTACCACGAGGCGGGCGGCAAAGATGGTTTGTCTCGATCTTGACCATCCGGAAATTGAATTATTTGTAAACTGGAAGGTTGAAGAGGAAAAAAAAGTAGGTGCATTGATCGCCGCAGGCTACCCAAGCGATTACGAAGGAGAAGCTTATAAAACGGTGAGTGGCCAAAACAGTAATAATTCTGTTCGCATCCCCAACGAATTCTTTCATGCCCTGGAGCAAGATGGCAATTGGGATTTGAAGGCAAGAAGCGATGGCCGCATCATGAAAACAATAAAGGCGAAAAAACTCTGGGACGAAATTAACTACGCTGCCTGGCGCTGTGCAGATCCAGGAACTCAATATAACACTACCATTAACGAGTGGCATACATGCCCTGAAGGCGGACCTATAAGGGCCAGCAATCCCTGTAGCGAATATATGTTCCTGGACAACACTGCTTGCAATCTTGCATCCGTCAATCTCAGAAGATTTTTTAATGAAGCTGATAACTCGATTGATGTTTCGGGTTTTGAATATACCGTGAGATTATGGACCATCGTACTTGAGATCTCCGTACTTATGGCGCAATTCCCAAGCAAAGAAGTTGCGCAGTTAAGTTATGATTACCGCACGTTAGGCTTAGGTTTTGCTAATCTCGGAAGTATGCTTATGGTCAGCGGAATTCCGTATGACAGCGAAAAAGCAAGGGGAATTGCTGGAGCCATCAGCGCTATCATGACAGGGACTTCTTATAAGACTTCAGCAGAGCTGGCTCAGCATCTCGGTTCTTTCGCGAGGTACCAGGAAAACAAAGAGCACATGATGCGGGTAATGCGAAATCATCGTGCGGCTGCCTACGATGCAATGGATGCTTACGATGGAATTGAAATAAAACCCCAGGGCATTAATGCAAAATATTGCCCTGATTATTTGTTGAAAGCAGCCACACGGGCATGGGATGATGCGGTAAAAATGGGTGAACAATTTGGCTATCGTAATGCACAAACCACAGTGATCGCACCTACTGGAACTATTGGACTTGTGATGGATTGTGACACTACGGGTGTGGAACCTGATTTTGCGTTGGTAAAGTTTAAAAAACTCAGTGGCGGTGGATATTTCAAAATTATCAACCAGAGTGTGCCGCAGGCTTTACGCAATTTGAAATACAGTGAGAGCGAGATTGAAAAGATCGTCAATTATGCGAAAGGTCATGCAAGCCTTAACGGCGCGCCGCACATTAACCCGCTTTCCCTTGCGGAAAAAGGATTTACTGGGACTGACATTCAGAAGTTAGAAGCTGCTATGGGTGCGGCTTTCGAGATAGGTTTTGTTTTCAATGTATTCACTCTTGGGGAAGAATGTCTCCAGCGCCTTGGCTTCAAATCAGAACAATACAATGATTTTGGATGGAGCCTGCTTGAAGCGTTAGGTTTTACCGAAGATCAAATCGACGAAGCAAATATTTACATATGCGGAACCATGACGGTGGAAGGTGCTCCTTTTTTAAAGGAAGAACACTTGGCCGTGTTTGATTGCGCAAATAAATGTGGACACCTGGGTCAGCGCTACATTCATCACAGCGGGCATATCCGTATGATGGCGGCAACGCAACCCTTTATAAGTGGAGCTATTTCCAAAACGATTAATCTTCCAAACGAAGCCACCTTAGAAGAAATCGCTGAAGCTTATAAATTAAGCTGGCAACTAGGCCTCAAGGCTTGTGCTCTTTATCGCGACGGCTCTAAGTTGTCTCAACCGCTTAGTAACAAAAGCGATAAGAAGAAGAGTGTGGAAGCGAATGAAGAGAGTAAGAACGAACCGCGGATTGTAGATATGAGCCAGCTCACCGTGGAAGATCTGCTTGAAGAAATGAACAAGCGGGTGCAAAGCAGTGCGGATACTGCATTGAAACGTCAGCTTGCGATGATAGTGGAACGGCGTTCACTTCCGGCAAAACGTAGAGGCTTTACACAAAAAGCAAAAATAAACGGGCAGGCATTGTTCCTTCGGACTGGTGAATATAGCGATGGAACGTTGGGAGAAATATTCATTGATATGGCAAAAGAAGGCGCTACCATGCGTAGTATGCTTAACTGCTTTGCAATCTCAATTTCTATTGGCCTGCAGTACGGCGTGCCTTTGGAAGAGTTTGTCGAAAAATTTGTTTTCACAAGATTCGAGCCTTCAGGAATGGTGGATCATCCGAACATAAAAACGACCACTTCTATCATCGATTTTATGTTCCGTTCTTTAGCTTATGAATACCTGGGAAGGAATGACCTTGTGCATGTATTGGACAAGCCAGAAGTAGAGAACCTGGGAAACAGTCCCTGGGATGAGAATACGCCAACAATCGGAGATCGTGTTCCTGAACTTAGCGAAGTGAGGGTAATTGGTACAAGCAGCAGCAAAGCTCTTGCCTCTAACGGGCACCGGTCGGAGCACAAAAGAGTGAGCGCTTCGTTTGATGCAGTTAACTCAGCGGCAAAAAATATGCAGAGCGATGCACCTGCCTGTAATACCTGTGGACATATCACCATTCGCAGCGGCACCTGCTATAAATGCCTGAATTGCGGAAACAGTATGGGTTGTAGTTAGTACCTGCTTTATATCAATTTACAAAGCCACCGTTTGGTGGCTTTTGCTTTAAGATGCATTTCCAGAAACTGATTTTTTGTTAAGTCTAAACAGAGATGTGGCTCCGTTTATCATAGTCCGTTGGGAAATAATCTTCCAAATTTTTCGTTGCTATTATCTTGGACTAAAAACATTGCCAGGATATGAATTCTAGTCCATTCTACTATTCACTTACAATCATTCAAATGAAAATATCCTCCTTTATAATTTTTCTATTTATTTGCGCAACAGCACATTCCCAGGTTGGTCCTGCTTTAAACCTTCCCAAAGACGCGAAGGTGGAAGGACACATTGTGGACATGAGAACAAAGGAGCCGAAAAATAATGAGCTTATTGTATTCCGCAGCGAGAAAAATAGAAATGAATACCAAGCCATAAGCGACGAGACCGGAACTTTTTCCACACGTTTGCCAACCGGTGATAAATATGACATTTTTATTTTAGGATTTAATGACTCTACAAGCTATAACGTATTAGATATTCCCGCATTGGGACCGAACTCATTTTACAAGAATCCCTTCTCTGTGAATTTAGAATTCGATCCACCTAAAACATTCGTATTGGAAGACGTAGAATTCGATTTTGGTAAATCCTCTCTCAGGCCGGAATCCTCTGCAACACTCGACAATCTTGTAGACTATCTCAATCGCAAAACCACTGAACGAATAGAGATCGGAGGCCACACGGACAATGTCGGCAGTGATGAAAAAAATCTTGTCCTTTCCCTGGAACGAGCGAAATCTATTGTTCAATATTTATCTGCCAAAGGCATCAGTAATGACAGGCTTGTCGCAAAAGGATACGGAGCAGAAGAGCCCATAGAAGATAATGCTACTGAAGAAGGAAGACAAAAAAATCGCCGCACTGAAGTGAAGATTCTCGACCAGGTCCAATAACAAAATGGTTGAACTTATGTTTTTTGGAAAATTTATTTTCCGCATGGCGACGCCGACAAACTGATTAATTTTTGCCAACGCTTTAGCCGTAGGTTGTAAATTTGTTTTTATGACATCTTCCAACTTTACCTACGATAAATCAAAAGTATTGCAGGCATTACGCTACCATTTTATTACGAGGAAGGAAATTAAAATAATGCTGATTGTTGTAAATATTTTTGCGATCGTGGCTGCAGGACTTTATTTTTTCAAGAAGGTATCCGCTTATGCCTTTCTGCTAAGTTCATTTTTGTGGTTCATGCTGATGATCTCATTCTGGTACTTGCTTCCAAATATCATTTATCGTAAGGCTGCTACTTTCAAAGACACCTTTAAGGTGAGTTTCGAAGAGCAGCACATGTTTATTGAAAATGAAAGAGGAAGCAGAAGCTGGCCATGGACGGCTTTTAGCACAGTCATAGAAAGCCCACATTTCTTCCACCTGTACTTCGACAGCCGTTCCTTTTTTATAATTCCGAAAGAGGCTTTTGAAATCGAAAATTTACAAACGGTGAGACAATTTCTTAAAGAGAAAATCAAGCATTAAATAAAAATTGGGTGCGAGGGCCATTTGCTCAATTTCAGAATTCATAAATTCTTCTCCATAATACAGTGAGGGATGGACAACTCAAGAAATTGTTCACCCTCTATTTTGTAGCCAACTTTTTGATAAAAGCCAATTGCCGTTTGCCGGGCATGCATCATCATTTTCTTGTAACCCATATCACGCGCTACATTTTCAGCAAAGTATAGCATGGCCGCGCCTATTCCTTTTCCTTGCAAATTATTCTGTACAGCCATTTGGCGCAGGCGTACACATTGCTCGTCTTTTCGTGTGAGCAGGCAACAGCCAAGCATTCGTTCTTCTTCAAAAGCGCCAATGAGAATATCGGTTCGCTCTTTGTCAAGTTCCTCGGCTTCAAAAGTAAGATTTAGAGGCTTACGCAAAAGTTCATGCCGCAGCCGTAACATCTGTTGATATTCTTCTGTACCGTAGTCTATTTGTTTGATAGGCATGAAGGAAATTGATGGAGGTTTGAAGAGTGTGATAAAAATACAAATTTTATTTATTGTAAATTTTCCTCGTGATATTCTTTTGTTTCGCCAATGAAACTTTCTTTATCATTTAATTGATAAATATTACATGAAATATTGTCCTTTGGCAGTTACTCAATCTTCGCAAATTCTTCCTGCTTCCTTACTCATGACAGATCACTTTAATATTTTAAACATTTGAGAACACACCTGTTTGAAGCCTCTCTCAGAGGAAAACCGGCAAAAGAGTTATTAATTTTTTTTTATGTCAAAAAGTATATTTTTGTAGCCGTATTAACTAAATTTTACAATCATGCAAGACATTGCAACAAGAGTTAAAAAAATCATTGTTGACAAATTAGGAGTTGATGAAGCCGAAGTAACACCGGAAGCTTCATTTACTAACGATTTAGGTGCAGACAGTTTAGATACTGTTGAATTAATTATGGAATTTGAAAAGGAATTCAATATTTCAATTCCTGATGAGCAGGCCGAAACCATTACTACGGTTGGCCAGGCAGTAGCATACCTTGAAGAGCATGCTAAGTAAACGTCTTATTTAACATTGCGGGCAAATTTATGGAATTAAAAAGAGTAGTCGTCACGGGCCTTGGGGCCATAACGCCCTTGGGAAAAACAGTCCCGGAGTACTGGGAAGGGTTAGTTAATGGCATTTCGGGTGCCGCTACTATTCAGCAATTTGATGTTACGAAATTTAAGACCAGGTTTGCCTGCGAAGTTAAAAATTTTGAGGCCACCAATTACCTTGACAGGAAGGAAGCCCGGAAACTCGACCGCTTTACTCAGTTCGCGCTTATTGCCAGCGATGAGGCCGTTAAGGATGCAGGGATCAGCAAAGAAAATGTTGATCCGGACAGAGTCGGTGTTATTTTCGCGAGTGGCATAGGGGGCATTACGACATTCCAGGACGACGTTATGGAATTTGCAAGAGGTGATGGTACTCCCCGATTCAATCCCTTCTTCATCCCCAAAATGATTCTTGATATTGCGGCCGGGCAGATTTCCATGAGATATGGATTTCGCGGGCCCAATTTTGCAGTGGTAAGTGCGTGCGCCAGCAGCACGAATGCAATTATAGACGCCTACGACAATATACGCCTGGGCAAAGCCGATATCATTCTTACCGGGGGTAGCGAGGCCGTCATTTGCGAAGCAGGTGTTGGTGGTTTTAATGCTATGAAAGCACTGAGCGAAAGAAATGATGATCCCCAAACTGCTTCGCGACCCTTTGATAAAGATCGCGATGGGTTTGTTATGGGCGAGGCTGCAGGTGTTCTTGTACTTGAAGCACTTGATCATGCATTGGCCAGAGGTGCGAAAATCTATTGCGAAATTGCTGGCGGGGGAGCGACTGCGGACGCACACCACATCACCGCACCACACCCTGAGGGCCTGGGTGCAAAGAACGTAATGCATGTAGCTCTAAAAGATGCGGGCATGAAACCGGAAGACATCGATTACATTAACGTTCATGGGACTTCCACTCCTTTAGGAGACATTGCGGAAACAAAAGCTATCTTAAGCGTATTTGGTGAAAAAGCATATGACCTGAATATTAGTTCCACCAAATCTATGACCGGGCATTGCCTTGGAGCTGCGGGTGTGATAGAAGCACTGGCATGTATTTTGGCCGTTACTAAAAATATCATTGCTCCAACGATCAATCATTTTACCGATGATCCAGAGCTTGATCCAAAGCTCAATTTTACGTTTAATAAAGCACAGGAGAAGGAAGTGAATGCAGCCCTTAGCAATACGTTTGGTTTCGGCGGGCATAACGCTTCTGTAATCATAAAGAAGTACAAAAAGTAGTATCGCTTGCTAAAATTTCTATTATGGATACGCCACAAAACATCGCTCGATCAGAAATTCACAATTTCCTGGTTCGTCGCTTAGGCGAAAAAGAAGCGGAAGAGATAATGGCCTACATTGACTCTGAAGTTGAAAAGGAAGCTGCCGTGAATATAGATGCGACAAAGCAGGAAATAACTTTATGGCGGGAGGAAATGAAGAACGTATTCGCAACCAAGGACGATGCAAATACCCTTCAGAAAAAACTCACAAAGAGAGTTTCCAGTGCAGAAGGAACTCTAATTATGTGGGGCTTTGTATTTTGGATTACGGTGATTCTAGCCGTTTTTATTATTTTCAAGTTTGTTGAAAATCACTAAGAGAATATTCTCGATTTCTTTTTGGACAGAATAAATCTTTCCTACTGTTTATTGTCCGCGTAAGTCGTTTGAAGAACAGGATAAATTGAATTTTCCGAGAATACATTATGGAATAATAAAAACCATTTTGGGAACTTTATACTGTATTCAGGCAGCGACAGTTTAAATTTTTTAACTTCCTGTAAATTCATATAACTTCATTTGTGCTTTTTTTAAAAAATATGTATTCTTCTAAATCCGATCGGGATTTCAGAAGGCAGTTGAAAAATATCCTTGGTTTTGCCCCGGGAAATTTAAATTTATATAAGACTGCATTAAGTCACCGCTCCATAAGAGAAGGAGCTGATGAAAACAATGAACGCCTCGAATTCCTTGGAGATGCAGTTCTCAGTTCCCTGGTTGCCCATTATCTTTTTATGCGTTATCCCTACAAGGATGAAGGATTCTTAACTGAGATGAGAAGCAAAATGGTAAACAGAAACCAGCTAAATGAAATTGCTTTGAAAATCGGGTTGAAGAAAATTACTTTTTATAACCGGTTCGACAACTCTTTAAAAATCTCCCAAATTTTTGGAAACACGCTTGAAGCAGTGCTGGGTGCAGTATATCTCGACAAGGGCTATTTAAGAACTCAACGGTGGGTAATCCACCATATCATCAACCCTCATTTTTTTATGCAAGACCTCGAAAATCTTGACATCAACCAAAAGAATAAATTGTACGGCTGGGCTAATAAAAACGGTAAAAACCTGGAGTTTGAAACGTTGGGAGAAACGGTAGAGAATGGTCGTAGACTTTTCACCATCGGCGCAAAAATTGATGGGGTATTGGTAGCCGAAGCAAGGGCCTTCAACAAGAAAGATGCAAGCCAGGTTGCTGCGCAGATTGCTGTAGAAAAATTAGGATTAGTATGAAAATTGGAATTATTGGAAGTGGAAGCTGGGGCACTGCACTGGCAAAGATCCTGACTGATAATAATCATTCAATTTGCTGGTGGATCAGGACAGAAAAAACGATTGCTCAATTTAAAAACCGGCGACACAATCCACATTATCTGAGCGCTGCGTTTTTCGATACAAGCCTGATCGAATTTTCAGCGGATGTGTCGGAAGTAATAGATAAGTCCGATTGCCTGGTGATTGCTGTACCTTCTGCATTCTTGACGGCTGTTCTTAAAGATCTTCCTGCAAATATTTTTGAAAATAAAAAAATTATTTCTGCAGTAAAAGGAATTTTACCCGACGTCGATTTGCTATTGAACGACTACCTCAAAAATGAATTTAATTTTTCGTTAGAAAAATATTTTACTGTTCTGGGGCCATGCCACGCGGAAGAAGTCGCTGCAGAAAAATTATCCTACCTCACGTTTTCAGGAACCGATGAAAAAGCTACGATTGAAATTTCAGCCTATTTCAAAACTCCTTATTTGAACACGATCCATAATAATGATATTTATGGAGTTCAATACGCTGCGGTACTAAAAAACATTTATGCTATTGGAGCGGGAATCGCACACGGGCTTGAGTATGGCGACAATTTTCTCAGCGTCCTTATTGCGAACAGCGCTGATGAGATGGCTGGTTTTTTAAGAACGGCCGGCATTAAAAATTTACAAGTCGGTTCAATTGAACACCTACTGAAGCAGCCGACTGATGAACGACAGCCAACCACAAACTATGCCGCCTCAGTTTACCTCGGTGATCTTCTCGTAACCTGCTACTCGCTTTTTAGCCGTAACCGCACATTTGGAAATATGATTGGTAAAGGATATTCTGTACAATCTACCCAGCTTGAAATGAACATGGTGGCAGAAGGATACAATGCAAGCAAATGCATGTACAACATTAATAAAAAAGTAAAGGCAGAAATGCCAATCGCAGAAACTATTTATGGTATTCTTTGGAATCATGTACCTGCCTCACAAGGTTTCCTTGAAATTGAGAAAACACTGGTGTAAATTTTTGACGAGATATGACCAACAAAGAACAGTGGATAATGGTAGTGGCAAATCTTCAAAATGAAATTTGCAACGCCCTGGAAAAGGTAGATGGCGAAGCGGTTTTTATAGAAGATCAATGGGAAAGAAAAGAAGGAGGCGGAGGACGGACGCGGGTTATAGCCAATGGAAACGTTTTTGAAAAAGGCGGAGTAAACACTTCTACAGTGTTTGGAACGGTCACGGAAGCTATGAGAAAACAATTGAAAATTAATGGGTCCACATGGTTCGCCTGCGGTATAAGTTGTGTTATCCATCCTGTAAATCCCTTTGTGCCCACCATTCATTGTAATTATCGCATGTTTGAACTTTATGACGAAGCGGGTGAATTACTGGACCGTTGGTTTGGTGGTGGAACCGATATGACGCCCTATTACTTATTTGAAGAAGATGCGAAATATTTTCATCGCATTTGCAAAATGGTGGTTGATAATTTCGATCCTTCCCTTTATAAAGAATTCAAGAAAAATTGTGACAACTACTTTGTGAACTCACATCGTAATGAAGAGCGCCGCGGAATTGGAGGAATCTTTTACGATTACCAGCGTCCTTCGGAAATTCATGACGTGAATTCATGGATGAACTTTGGTAAAAAATGTGGAGAGGCATTCGTTACGTCTTATGTTTCTATTGTTCAAAAGCGAAAGAATACACCTTACGATAGCTCGCATAAATATTGGCAGGAAATAAGGAGAGGCAGGTACACGGAATTTAACCTCGTTCACGACCGGGGAACATTATTCGGATTAAAAACAAATGGCAGAACAGAAAGTATTTTAATGAGCCTGCCTCCTACCGTGAGATTTGATTACAACTACCAACCAGAGCCCGGCACGGCTGAGGATAAGCTTCTGCAGGTATGTTTACATCCGCGTGAATGGGCTTAGCCAGCGTTATTTTCTTGCGAAACTTTTTGATTTTAAAAAGAGCCGCATAAGTACCTTTGGCTCTCAAAAGAAAACCCCGGAAATCATTACACATCAGAAATAAATTGTTTCATGTATTTACAAAGAAGAAACAGGATATTAAGACAATCATTTTCCATCAGGAGCATGGTTGCCGAAACCTCGTTAACAGCGAATGACTTTATTGCTCCGTTATTTATTGATGAAGGAGAAAATATCAAGTTCGAAATCCCGTCAATGCCCGGCTATTTTCGGCGCTCGGTTGATGAGACAATTAAAGAAGTAAAGGAACTTTGGGATATGGGAATTAAAAGTGTTTTACTATTTATAAAAGCACCTGAAGAACTCAAGGACAATACTGGTAAAGAAGCATGGAATCCTAACGGTTTAATGCAAAGGAGCATTAAAGCGATTAAGGATTCAGTTCCCGGAATGGTAGTAATGACTGATGTGGCCCTGGATCCATACTCCTCTTATGGACATGATGGTATCGTTGAGAATGGTGAAATTGTAAACGATCCGACAGTAGAAGCTTTAGTGAAAATGAGCCTGAGTCATGCGGATGCCGGTGCAGACATTGTTGCTCCAAGTGACATGATGGACGGTCGCATTGGCGCAATAAGAAGAGCATTGGAAGAAAACAATTTTACTAAAACAGGGATCATGGCATACAGCGCTAAATATGCTTCTTGTTTTTATGGCCCGTTCCGCGACGCGCTGGATTCATCTCCGGGGTTTGGTGACAAAAAAACCTATCAGATGGATTATGCCAATCGGCTGGAGGCAATAAAGGAAGCAGAGACTGATGAAGAAGAAGGTGCGGACATCATTATGGTAAAGCCTGCCATGGCCTACCTGGATATTATAAGAGAAGTGAGAAACAGCGTGAATATTCCTGTAAGCGCATACCATGTGAGCGGTGAATATGCGATGATAAAAGCAACTGCCAAAATGGGTTGGATCGATGAGGATAAAGCAATCATCGAAAGTCTCACTTCTATCAAACGGGCGGGGGCAAATCTGATAGCAACTTATTTTGCGAAAGATGCCGTTAAGCTGTTGAATGGCTAATCAAAAAAATGGACACAAACCTCGTAAGAAAATATAATATTCCTGGTCCAAGATATACGAGTTACCCAACGGTGCCGTATTGGGACGAAGATGGTTTTTCTGTTGATCTATGGAAAGAATCACTTCTCAAATGCTTCAAAGAAAGCAAGTCCGGAGAAGGCATAAGCTTATATATTCATCTCCCTTTTTGTGAAAGCTTGTGCACCTTTTGTGCTTGTCATAAGCGCATCACCAAACAACATTCAATTGAGGGTTCTTATATTGAAGCAGTACTGAAGGAATGGAAATTATACCTGGATTTATTAGGGGAAAAGCCTGTGATAAAAGAGCTTCACTTAGGTGGTGGCACACCTACTTTTTTTAGCCCGGAAAACTTGAAATATTTATTACAACAAATTTTTTTATCTGCAATAGTTGCTCCCGATCCTGAATTTAGTTTCGAAGGCCACCCAAACAACACCACCCACGACCACCTGCAAACGCTTTATGACCTGGGGTTTCGGCGTGTGAGTTTCGGTGTACAAGATTATGATGAAAAGGTGCAACGAACGATCAATCGAATTCAGCCTTTCGCAAATGTGGAGTTCGTAACAAATTCGGCGAGAGAGATTGGATACGACAGTGTCAGCCACGACCTTGTGTTTGGATTACCGTTCCAGACCTGGCCTTCCATGGAAGCAACCATTGAAAAAACAAAATCGTTAAAACCTGACAGGATCGCTTTTTATTCTTATGCTCACGTGCCATGGGTAAAGGGTGTAGGACAAAGAGGATTTGATGAGAGTGATCTTCCGGCCCCGGAAGAAAAGAGAGAACTCTATGAAAAGGGAAAACAATTGTTGGAGAAGATGGGATACATCGAAATTGGCATGGACCATTTTGCCTTATCAACAGATAGCCTTTTCAAATCAATGCAGGACAAAACAATCCATAGAAACTTTATGGGATATTCTTCGTCATCTACGCAGTTAATGATTGGACTTGGCATGTCGGCAATAAGCGATAGCTGGTATGCTTTTGCACAAAATGATAAAACAGTAGAGGGTTATTTGACAAAAGTAAATGCGGAAGAACTGCCCATCATTCGCGGACATATTTTAAACGAAGAAGATTTAATCGTACGCAGGCATATTCTCAGTTTGATGTGTCTTCTTGAAACTTCCTGGGAATCTCAGAACCTGAAGTTGAATGAAATGGATGCAATTCTCGATCGCCTTAAAGAAATGGAAATGGATGGTCTTATTACGATAAATGAAACAAATATGAAAGTTACAGAAAGCGGAAGAGCCTTTGTGCGAAACATCGCTATGGCATGGGATCTCAGGTTGATTCGTCAACAACCCGCCACGAGAATTTTTTCGATGACTGTTTAATTAAAAGAGTTAGCGTTTTATGAATCCCAAAATTTATATTCATTATCATGATGCAAAGTAGTCGAAGCAAACAGTTATTTGAGAGAGCACAGAACAGTATTCCCGGAGGTGTAAATTCCCCTGTAAGAGCATTTAAAAGTGTGGGAGGAACGCCGGTATTTATAAAGTCCGCGAAGGGCGCCTGTCTTTTTGATGAGGATGGAAACAAATACATTGACTACATCAATTCCTGGGGTCCAATGGTCCTGGGACACGCATACGATCCAGTCATAAAAGCGATCCAGGAAAAGGCGCTTTACTCAACTTCTTTCGGTGCTCCGACAGAATTAGAAGTGGATATGGCAGAGCTCATTAAATCGATGGTGCCAAATGTAGATCTTATCAGGATGGTAAGCAGCGGGACGGAAGCGTGCATGAGCGCTATAAGATTGGCGAGAGGCTTCACAGGAAGAAATAAATTTATAAAGTTTGAAGGATGTTATCACGGACATGCAGATTGTTTATTGGTAAAGGCCGGAAGCGGCGTCGCGACCTTAAATATTCAAACCGTACCGGGAGTTACCGCTGGTGTTTCGATGGATACGCTGACCGCTCCTTACAACAACCTTAACGCAGTTAAGGAACTTGTTGAATCAAATAGGGGTGAAGTAGCTGCTATCATTATCGAACCTGTAGGGGGAAATATGGGCTGCATTATTCCCCACCCGGGATTTTTGGAAGGTTTGAGACAGGTTTGCAATGAGGAAAATATCATTTTAATTTTTGATGAAGTAATGACCGGCTTCAGGCTAAGCCCAGGAGGTGCACAAGAGAAACTAAACATAAACGCTGACCTTGTTACCTATGGAAAAATAATCGGTGGCGGCTTACCGGTTGGTGCTTTCGGGGGCAAAAGAGAAATTATGCAGCATATAGCCCCTCTTGGAAACGTATACCAGGCGGGCACTTTGAGTGGAAATCCGATTGCTATGATAGCAGGGTTTACAACGCTACAAACATTGAACGAAGATTCTTCGGTTTATAATGAACTGGAAAAAAAATGTTCTTACCTGGCAGAAGGATTGGGTAAAGTTTTAAAAGAAAATTCGATTTCTCACTCCATTAACCATACCGGCAGTATGATCAGTCTTCACTTCTGTGAGCATGAAGTTGTAGATTTCGAGACAGCATCTGCCGCAAATATTTCCCTGTTCAACGAATTCTTTCATCATATGCTTTCTTCAGGGATCTATTTACCGCCCTCAGCTTATGAAAGTTGGTTTCTCAGCAATGCCTTAACTTATGAGGATATTGACGAAACGATCCAGGTCGCAAAGAGTTTTAAACCACAGTAATATAGAGATATTAGCTAAAAAAAAGAGGCGAAGGTTTTACCCTTCGCCATCCCTAATAAAACTCTATTCCGCAAAGACCTATAAATATATCAATGCATTTTAGTTGTACAGACTGTTTCAACAGTCTCTTTGGATTATCAGGGCTTTCCGTCAGCAACGGCCGTACATCTCATTTGGAAATGCACTTAACATCTCCCCGATTCTAATATTATGCCAAAAGAGAATTGTTTTCTATATCAAACTTTATGAAACCATTGCTTACCATAGTGGTTGCGATGAGGTAGGTGTGTTGATTCTTACTTTTAAAATAATATTCAGTGTCTCATTTGTGTATGATTCTCCACAAAGCTTTAACAAACGTTCGATTGTTAAATTTTAGCAGCGTAATCTTTACCTTTGCATCCGTTTTTAAAATTTTTAGTAGTGGAATCGACGACCCGAAAATATCGTGAATTTAAGCAGCTAAATCTTCCGGCAATTGCAGAAGAATTGCTTGAAAGATGGGAAGAACAGGACACTTTCCGGCAAAGCATTGCGATTCGGGAAGGTTCTCCACACTTCGTTTTCTATGAAGGCCCGCCAAGCGCGAATGGAATGCCAGGTATCCATCACGTGATTTCCAGAACGATAAAGGATCTCGTGTGTCGTTACAAAACAATGAATGGATTCCAGGTGCAACGCAAGGGAGGATGGGATACTCACGGGTTGCCGGTTGAACTTGGGGTAGAAAAATTATTAGGAATTACTAAGGAAGATATTGGTAAAAAAATATCTGTAGAAGAATATAATGCCACCTGCCGCAGGGAGGTGTTGAAATTTAAAGACAATTGGGACGAGTTAACTAAAAAGATGGGTTATTGGGTTGACTTAAATAATCCTTATATCACGTTTGAGAACGACTATATCGAAACTCTTTGGTGGTGCTTAAAGCAATTGTACGATAAGGGATTTTTGTACGAAAGTGTGAGTATTCAGCCTTATTCGCCGGCGGCGGGAACGGGGTTGAGCTCACATGAACTTAACCAGCCCGGTACATACAAGGACGTAAAAGATACAAGTGTTGTGGCGATGTTTAGGGCATTTAATGACGATCTCGCTAAAAGACAATGGGCCACAGGTATTGATCGGGATGAGTTGATGACCAATGATTTTTTCTTCCTGGCCTGGACCACCACTCCCTGGACACTGCCTTCTAATTTAGGACTCACAGTGGGACCGAATATTGATTATGTTGTTGTAAGAACTTTCAATACCTATACCCACCTGCCAATAAATGTGATCCTCGCAAAATCATTACTGAAAAATTATTTTAAGCCAGAAAATGAGAAAGGAGATTTCCAGAGATTTGATCATGGAGGAAAAAATATTCCGTGGAAAATTTTGGCAGAAATAAAAGGAAATGATCTCGAAGGTTTGAAGTATGAACAACTGTTGCCTTTTGAAGCGAATACCCCTGAGCAAATTCAGGAAATTACTCCTGGAGCGGAGCCATTTAAGGTCATTATAGGTGATTTTGTAACAACAGAAGATGGGACCGGCATAGTACATACCGCTCCTGCTTTTGGTGCCGATGATTTCAAAGCAGGTAAAAAAAACAATCTTGGAATATTAACGCTGGTTGATAAAGAAGGAAAATTTGTAGAGGGCGTCGGCGAATTTAGCGGTCGTTTCGTAAAGAATTATAAAGATGATCCTGGTTATGAGGATGTGAACGTAGATATTTCCGTAAAGCTCAAAAAAGAAAACCGCGCTTTTAAGGTTGAAAAATATGAGCATAATTATCCTCACTGCTGGCGAACCGATAAGCCTATTATATATTATCCTCTTGATGCCTGGTTTATTAAGACAACCGCTGTAAAGGATAGGATGATCGAACTCAACAAGACAATCAACTGGAAGCCATCTTCTACGGGTTCAGGTCGGTTTGGAAATTGGCTGGAAAATATGGTCGATTGGAATCTTAGTCGGAGTAGATTTTGGGGAACGCCATTGCCCATTTGGCGAACTGAAGACGGCGGAGAAGAAAAATGCATTGGTTCAATAGACGAATTGCGCAATGAGATAAGACTTTCTATAGACGCAGGAATGATGAAGATTCATGACAAAGCCGACTCAATGAATCACGAACTCTTGATAGAAAAACTTATATCGGATCTTCATAAACCGCTAGTAGATGAAATTATACTTGTTTCTACTAAAGGCGAACCGATGAAGCGTGTGTCGGATCTGATAGACGTTTGGTTCGATAGTGGAGCGATGCCCTATGCACAATGGCACTTCCCTTTTGAAAACCAGGAAATCTTTAAGAAAAATTTTCCGGCTGATTTCATCGCCGAAGGTGTGGACCAAACCCGTGGTTGGTTTTACACGCTGCATGCCCTGGCCGTTTTATTGTTTGACAGTGTTGCTTACAAAACCGTTATCAGTAATGGACTTGTGCTGGACAAGAATGGAAATAAAATGAGTAAGCGCGTCGGGAACGTAGTCGATCCCTTTGAGACGTTGGAAATATTCGGTCCAGACGCTACTCGGTGGTATCTCATCACAAATGCCTCACCGTGGGATAGCCTCAAATTTGACATTGAAGGAATTAAAGAAGTACAGCGGAAGTTCTTCGGCACTCTATACAACATCTACCAGTTTTTTGCACTTTATGCGAATGTGGACGGCTTCACTTTCAAAGAGAAATCCATACCGGTAAACGAGCGGCCCGAAATAGATCAATGGATTATTTCGGCACTCAACTCTCTCATCCTGACCGTTAGAAAAGCTATGGATGAATATGAGCCCACCCAGGCCGCACGGGCGATAGATTATTTTGTAGATACACAGCTTAGCAATTGGTATGTAAGGTTAAGCAGACGCAGATTTTGGAAACCAGCCAGGCGGGACAACAGTTCTTCTTCAGACAATTTGATACACGAGAATGATAAATTATCAGGCTATCAGACGCTATATGAATGCCTGTTGATTGTCAGCAAATTGATTGCTCCAGTTGCGCCATTTTTTTCGGACTGGCTCTTCATTAATCTAAATGATGTTACCAAACGTTGCCCTGAAAGCTCGGTGCACCATTCATTGTTTCCGAAGTATGACCCAAAATTGATCAATACGGATTTAGAAGAACAGATGCAATTGGCCCAGGATATTTCCTCATTAATTCTGTCATTGAGAAAGAAAGTAAATATAAAAGTGAGGCAGCCGCTTCAAAAGGTAATCATCCCGGCAAATGACTCATCTATGGGTGAAAGAATTGTTCGCATTGAGGAGATAATCAAGTCAGAAACGAACGTTAAGGAGGTTGAGCTTTTACCACCCAATAATGACTTTATCAGAAATAAGGCAAAGGCCAACTTCAAGACTCTCGGAAAGAGGTTAGGCTCTAAAATGAAGTGGGCCGCTTCAAAAATTGAGGAATTGGATAATGAGCAAATTGTTAAAGTTCAGAAAGAGGAGTATTTCTTAAATCCAGATTTTGAAACCAAAGGCGAAGACCCTGTTTATATTTCGGCTGAGGATATTGAAGTGACAACAAACGAAATACCGGGCTTTGAAGTTGCCGTGAGAGGTAATCTTACGGTGGCTCTCGACATAGAATTGACGGAACAATTGAAGAACGAGGGTTATGCAAGGGAGTTTGTAAATCGCATTCAAAATTTACGAAAAGAAAACAATTTTGAATTAACTGACAAAATTGTGGTAAAAGTGGCAGAGGATGCTTATGCGAAGGCTGCCATTACTGAATTTAATAATTATATTTGCGCCGAAATTTTAGCTGATCGGCTTGAATTTGTAAACAACATCGTTGACGGAACTTCAATTGAAGTAAATAATTTTCCTTTAATTGTAAGCGTTTCAAAAAATGGAAATTAAGTATGGCGAACCAAATCAAAAAGGCCGCTCCTGCCAAGAAGGTAGTCAGTGCAAAGAAAAAAAGCGCTTCTGTTAAGAAGGCCTCGTCAGGATCAACCAAGAGCGGGAATGTAAAGCCTGCATCGAATAATTCCAAAAACAGTGGTTCAAAAGGAGCTGCATCAAAAAAAGCAAATGTTGCCGGTAAAGCCGTTGGGAAGCATGTGGCAACAAAAAAAGCTGCTGCAAATAAAGCCCTAAACGGTAAGAGCGTTTCTGCTAAAAAGCAAATGACGAAAAAAGTTACAGCTGCGAAAACAGTTAAACCAATTGTTAAACATACGCCGGCTAAAAAAGCTGCTAATCCGGTAGGGAAGAAAGCGGCACCTAAAAAATTGGCTACACCTAAAAAAACAACGACTTCAGGCAAGGCGAGTGAACACAAAAAAGCGATTGCTGTTCCAGATAAAAAGGAGAGCTCAGCCACAAAATTGAAGAAGGCAGGTAAAAGTGACGAACCTGCATCAAAGAGTAAACAACAGGTAAAATCTGAATCATCTGTATCAAAAACAGAGAAGAAAGTGGATGCTGTGAAAAAATCTCAGAAGCCGTTTGTCATGCCTAAAACAAGCACGGAAAAGGCACGCAAATATGAACCACAATTTGTAAAATCGGTACTTGACCAGGTGCAGGAAGAAAATAGAGGACCAAGCATGAGATATAGCGATAATGAACTCATCGAATTTAGGGAGCTTATTACTAGGAAGTTGGATACAGCAAAAAAAGAACTTGGTTACTTGCAAGGACTTATCACAAGGAAAGATGAAATGGGTGGTGACGATACTGATAATCGTTACATGACAATGGAAGATGGAAGTCTTAGCATGGAGAGGGAGCAACTTAGTCAAATGGCGAGCCGGCAGATAACTTTCATTGATCACCTTGAGAAAGCGATGATGCGGATTGAAAACAAGACCTATGGTATTTGCAGGGTTACAGGAAAACTTATTGATAAGGCCCGGCTCAGAGCAGTTCCTCACGCAACCTTATCTATAGAAGCAAAAATGGGAATTTCAAGATAGGAGCAACTTTTTGTTTTTCCAAAGAGAGAACCTTTGATTTGCCTTTAATAAAAATGACAATGATGGCTGAAAAATGATGGCTTAAGAGGGAAACGACAGGAGTTTTTTAAGTGTAGTTCATCTTACTTCTTGCATATTTACAAGCTTTTTGTAGAAGCCTTCCATTTGCATTAGCGTGTCATGAGTTCCTCTTTCCACGATAATTCCTTTTTGCAATACGATGATTTCATCGGCGTACCTCACAGTGCTTAGCCGGTGTGCAATTACTATACTTGTTCTGCTAACCATTAAATGATTGATGGCATCCTGCACCAGCTTTTCACTCTCCGTATCAAGCGCAGAAGTCGCCTCGTCTAAGATCAGGATGGGTGGGTTTTTAAGTAAAGCGCGTGCAATGGTGGCTCGTTGCTTTTCGCCGCCGCTAAGCTTATTGCCGCGTTCGCCGATGTTGGTTTGATAGCCGTCTTCCTTTTGCATGACGAAATTATGGGCATTTGCAATTTTTGCTGCCCCCACTATTTCATCTTGTGTCGCATCATCTTTACTTAGCGCGATATTATTAGCAATCGTGTCATTAAAGAGGATTGGCTCCTGGGTAACAATTCCCATCTGGCTTCGAAGTGATTCCAGCGAATATTCCTTAATGTTTATACCATCAATCAACAATTCGCCTGATGCCACATCGTGAAAGCGTGGTATAAGATCTACAAGTGTACTCTTGCCGGCACCGGAAGAGCCAACGAGCGCAACGGTTTTTCCCTTTTCAATCTTCAAGTTTATACCGGTCAGTATTCGTTTGTCATCATAGTTGAAAGAAACATTTTTAAACTCAATGCATTCCTGGAAGTTCTCAAGGATCCTCGGATGGGGAAGTTCAACTATTGAAACATTTTCTTTCAGTAGATTTTCAATTCTTTCGACACTGGCAGACCCTTTCCGAATATTATAGGACGCGGAGGATAAAGATTTCAGGGGCTGAATTACCTGCGAAAAAATTACGATGTAAGCAAGAAAATCTCCTGGATCAAGAAAAGTGTTTCTTAGTACGAGGCGTCCTCCATACCATAATACACAAACGACTGCTGCAATCCCAAGAGTCTCACTAACCGGCGACGCCATATCCCGCCGTCTGTTTGCCCTGTTTTTTATTATAAATAATTCTTCGTTCTGTGTAGTGAATTTTGCGAATTGTTTTTTCTCAGCGTTGAATCCTTTTATTATTCGTATGCCTCCAAGTGTTTCATCAATTGTTGAAAGTATAGTTCCCAGCTTTTCCTGCACACGGGTACTTTGCTTTTTTAGAGATCGTCCGATCCTGCCGATAATCAATCCTGAAATTGGAAGAAACAACAATAGAAATAAAGTAAGCTGAGGGCTTAAAATAATCATGTAAACAAAAAACAGGATGATGGTAATGGGTTCCCTGAAAAGTGTTTCGAGCAAATTGACAATTGAACTTTCCACATCAGAAAGGTCATTTGTGAGCCTGCTCATGATGTCACCCTTTTTCTGATCATTGAAGTACCCGATAGGGAGAGCCAGAATTTTTTTGAACATGTTTGTCCGCATATCGTTAATGATTGAGTTGCGGATGGGCGTCAAAAAATAGATGGATAAGTAGAGAAAGATATTTTTTAAAATGATGGCGCTAAGCACGAGTACGCAAATAATTGCAAGCGCCTTTATCTCTCCGTTTGGCGTTTGCATCAACTCGTAAAGCCAAACTTTAAAATGATTAATTGGATTTATCCTTGAAAAAAAATTGCCGTTCTCGCTAACTGCTTCAAGTGTATTGTTCTTTTTAAAAATAAGCAACAGGAACGGACTCAGCAATCCTAAAGAAATGACAGAAAAAATATTGGAAAGAACGTTAAAGCTGAAGTAAGCAAAAATTAATTTAGGATATTTGGAAACATAGCGGAAAATTACTCTTAAACTCTTCATCTAAAGGGTTGAAATTCAAATAAGCTGAATATTGGCAAAGTAACTAATTTTACAATTCCGATAGATATCGGAACAATAATTTTAAGATGACGGAAGGCAAAAGACAAAAGCAGGTAGCTGTTGAGATAGCTAAAGTTCTTAACGACATCTTCCTTAAGATGGGGCTAAATATGCAAGAGGGTGGAATGATTTCAATTTCGTCTGTAAAACTTACTCCGGACCTTTATGAAGCCAGGATATATTTAAGTATGTTCC
>JBDSGZ010000242.1:0-3839 GCA_039918735.1 Ginsengibacter sp. | reverse complement strand
TTTTTTCTTTACAATTCTTAGACCCTTAGCGATATCACTCATGATCTTTTAGCAAGTCAACTTTTTAGAATTGAGCCACTTCGTTCTTCGCCGGGTGTTAAAAAAAGATTCTAATCCGTTGTTAATTCTTATTATTGTATAATCGTTGATCCAGGAACACGGGCTGTTGTTTGAAGCAAATTCCCGACACATGGATTTCTTAAGACGACTTTTGTCGCGACCCTTCAAAAACACTGCGTAATATTTAAATTATTATTTCAAAAGAAAACTTTCGACCCAACATGGATGAAACTCCCAAACCGAACGCCAGCATATTCATTTCGTATGCTCATCTGGATGAAGAACTAAAAAAAGAATTGGATAAATACCTGAAAGTATTAAAGCGTTCGTCAAAAATAGAATCGTGGAATGACAGGGATCTCGTACCTGGCCAGGAATGGGATGCAGAAATAATGGCTGCATTGGCAAAAGCAAATGTCATTTTATTGTTGATCAGTATCGACTTCAACGCCTCCGATTTCATCTGGGATAAAGAACTGGCATCAGCAATGAAGCGGCATGAAGAAGGTACCGCTCATGTAGTGCCCGTCATTCTTCGCCGTTGCGACTGGAGCAAGATGCCTTATGCAAAGCTACAGGCACTCCCACGAAATGCGACTCCTATTACAGAATATGAAAATCGTGATGAGGGTTTCACAGAGGTTGCTATCGGTATTGAAAAATTGGTTGATTATATGAATAGCAAGCAAACCGCGTGAACAGGGATTTTTAATGAGCTCTATTATTTCAAAACAAAATTAAAACTTACCGTATGATTGATACTCGCGAACAAACAGTGTCAACTAAGAAGGATAAAATTCTAGTCTATTTTCTTGCAGCTCCGGAAGATCAGCAGGAGTGTGTGGCAATTAAAAAATACTTGTCACCTGTGCTGAGAAATTCCAGAATCCCGATCGAGATTAACAGTGATTTCGAAATACCCGCAGGAGAGGAAACTGAAAAATATAAACAACGATTGTTCGCGGCGGATATCGTTCTCGCCTTTATTAGTGCGGACTTCATTGACAATGAGGATATTTACCAGCGTACCAAAAAAGTAATAGGGAGGTACAACAATAACGAGACGATCATGCTGCCGATCCTGGTGCGCAACTGTCTATGGAAATCCACTCCATTCGTGAACCTCCCGCTGCTTCCTAAAAATTTTCAACCGCTCAATAACAGGCAATTTTGGAACAGTGCAGACGATGCGCTGACTGCTGTTGTCACAGATATTTATCAATCCATCAATGCATTTTCTGAGTATGCCGAAACGCATTCAGCTTTAGGGACAGAGCAAAAATCAACTACCAGCCGGGAACCGCAACCAAATGTTGCAGCGACAGGTTTAGGAAGTGTAGCAGGGATCGAAGCGAATCCTCAAAATTTTGTAAATCCTGAAACTGTGATTTCTCCGAAGGAACCTCTAAAGAAATCGGCAGTGCCATTGGAGGAAAACTGGCGGCGTCAATATTATTCTAATTTAATTTGGAAACGGGGAGCTGCTTTTTTCCTTGACAATTTTTTAGTTCTTTTTCCGGCATACATTCTTCCTTTCATTTTTGCGGGAGTCATTTTGGGTATTACGGGCAGAGAGGAACTCACGGAGGATGAGGTAAATAGTTGGATGATTATCGCTTTTGTGTTCTACTTCGTGGTGTGCGCTGCGATGGAGTCTTCAAAGTGGCGTGGCACTTTTGGTAAGCGAATCATGAAACTCCAAATTACCGACAGAGAAGGTCATCCCATTTCATTTTTCAGAGCCTTTTGGAGAAACATTGTCAGAGCATTGGTGGGCTATTCTTACATTTTAGTTTTCCCCTTGATCATTCAATATTTTACTTTCAAAAAGACAAAAAAGTTATTTCATGATCAGCTTTCCAACACGATCATCGGTGAAAAATTGCGAAAATAGGGAAGGAGTACCGTCCAAATTATTTTGCAACTACAAACAATTCAATCCTTGTCTTTGGTGACGATCCAACGATTGAGCGAATTCCATTTTCCCTCAAGCACTATTTTATAAAAGGCGGAAGGATAGCCTGGCAAGTCAATCGTCGCACTACCCGTTTTCAAATGAACTTTTTTCATTAGCTGATAATTATCGTTAATGCCTTTCTGGAAATCATTGGAGGAGGATAAATATATTTTTGCCACACCGGTTTTATCAATAGGAGTCCATTTAACGATTGCCTTTGCATTCTTGACATCAACGCTCAAATCCGTCAGGGAAAGATCTCCAATCAACGGAACTCCGTCAATCTCGCGTGCAACATCCGGAGCAACGCCGATGTTCATGAAGCGGGCAATGGTAGGCATAATATCTACGATAGCGCTTTTGTTTTCTTTGAAACGGACATTCGTATTTGAAGCATTCGTAAAGATCCACCCGGCTCTTTCCCGATCACTTTGGCCTCCGTGCCCCTTGCCTGTTTTTGCATCCCGCCCATGATCAGTAGTCACAATCACAAGCCAGTCTTCATTATAATTTTGCTCTCTTAAAAGTATGGATCTCCAAATTCCGCCGACCTCTTCATCTGCCATCGCCACAGCGTTATAAAACTCGGGGCTGTCACCAAATCTGTGTGCCATATCATCCGTGTATTGAAGATAAACCCAGGTAAGATCAGGGGCAAATGTGAGCACACTTTGCGCTGCTTCATCTGCAATTTTCCGGTCGATGAAATGCATGAAATCATCATCTTTATCGTGGGGAAACCTCAAGGTGTCAAGCTCCAATCCGTCCAAATGATAATCAAAATGAATATTGCCCGCAGTGGCGATCCCTTCACCTGCAAGCTTTGTGCGGTTATCTTGCCAGGATGAAAAAATTGCAATTTTCTTTGCGGGATATTGTTCTTTTAATAAACGAAAGATCGTCGGATAATTATAGTTTGGATCTTTGATGTCATTGTCCCAAACATTGTGCTTGTTAGCCCATGTACCAGTAAGGACGCTATTATAACCCACTGCAGAAATTGTTGGCGTTTGAGAGTAGCCTTCGCGTTCACCGCCTACGAACGCTCTCGAATATCCGCCGGCTGTTGAAATGGCTTTCAAATTGGGAAGGTCTGCTTTTTCAATTACGTCAGCGGGTATTCCATCAAGAATGATAAAGATGGTCTTTTTTTTAATGACCTGGGAAAGCAATGATTTGCCCGGAAAAAGAAAACAAATGACCAAAAGTAAGGATACTATTCGCATCTATAAAAATTTTCAGAAAGTTAATTAGATTGACCAATATCACATCACGCAAACGATTTAAATTCTATCGTCTTTTTTTATCGATTGTATCCCTCCATTGAAAAACCTCGGGAAACTTTTTCACCATTGCGTCATGATTCGTTTTCATCAACTTTAAGGCCGCGTTTTCAAATGAGAGTTGCATATCAGTTGCTGGCGCGATGTCCACTGGTTTTCCAAGCGCCGTCTGCACGTTGATCTGAAAGGGTGGAAGGGGTGGAGGGGCAGATTGAAGGTCAGTATTCAGTGCACCACTCAGGCTTTTGATTCCTGCTTTGCGCCGAAGTTCTACGTTAGGTGAATAATTTTTTCCCGGTGTAAATATTTCAGCAAGTAATTGAAGCACGGAAGTGTGATCGTATAAATCATGAATTACTGAGCCTGCCTCTGTGAAAGGAGAAATAAGAATGCCCGGGATGCGTGGTCCCAAACTTTCAAAGTCAAATGAATTCTTTTTTCCCCTGATCTTGTAAGGAATTGGAGGTGGTGGTACATGATCATAAAAACCACCATGCTCATCGTAATATAGAACCATCACGGAGCTTTCCCATATCTCT
>JBDSGZ010000241.1:0-2605 GCA_039918735.1 Ginsengibacter sp. | reverse complement strand
CAGACATGAGGGGCCCTGTCACCGGAAGTCTTCGTCCTATTCCATAGGTTACCGCGGCATCAATGTCTTCTTTCGAAGCAATACCCTGTTCCAATAGAAATTGCGCTTCTCTGAAAAGCGCGAATTGTAATCTATTTCCCACGAACCCCGGAACTTCTTTTTTTACTTCAATGGGTTTCTTCTTCATATATCTTAACATTTCGAAGGATCGTTTTACTGTTTCATCATTTGTTCTTTCTCCGCGAATAACTTCCACTAATGGAACCAAATGGGCTGGGTTCCAGAAGTGAGTAGCCACAGTTCTTTCAGGATTTGATGTGCCAGCGGCAATACTGGATGGACTCAACCCGGAAGTGTTGGTAGCTAATATAACGTTCGGTCCGCATTCCTTGTCAAGATAGGTAAACAGATCCCTTTTAATGTAGATATTTTCAGGGATGGCTTCTATGATAAACGATGAAATTGCAGCTATCTCATCGATTGAATGTGTCATGTTGATTCTTCTTTCTACATGCTCAATCGAATCAGTGCCAAGTAATCCGTTTGATGAGAGTGTACTTAATTTGTCACTGATTGCAATTTGCGCCCTTTCAGTTTCAGCGATATCTAATCCGTAAAGTTTTACTGATAAGCCTGCCCATGCTGCTGCCAAAGCAATTGAATGCCCCATTGTCCCGCAGCCGATAATTCCAAGTTTCTCCATTTGTTATCGGTTTAATAAGTAGCAATTATTTGGAAAAAAGCTTAACAGTTTTCAATGGGCGGTTCAATGCAATTCAATATTTTCCGGTATTCGTTTCAACCGAAAATTATTTATTCAAAATGAAAACTTCCGAACTTTTCATACTCATGAAAACTGCTACCGGTAAGTTGCCATGACCACTCTGTTGCTTCCTCGTCATAATCAACACGGAATATATTTCCTTTCCAATTTGTGCCTGACGTGGGCACCTTATCCAACACTGGTTTCATAAGGTTAAATGGAATAAATATCTCTGCGGTCCAGCTTTTAACCTGTCCGTTACTTTTCTTTTCTCCTCCTTGTACAGTGGTTGCATGGCGTGTTTTTCGATCATTTTCATAATGAAAGGGTTGCCAGCTATTCAATTTGCCTTTTTCATTGTAGATGATAATTGGTAATTCATAATTCAGGGGAGAAATTTCGTATTCCAGGTAAGTGGGATTGCCTCCGTCTGGTTGTAAAAAGATTTCAACAACATCCTCATTCCAAAGATCGAGAAAGTCTTTATCCATTGTAGCAGTCAGTTTTTTGTCTTCGCAAAAAAACAGTACATAGATGCCTGTTTCAGAATACAGCAACTTGACTTTTGTCTGATAAGCAGGAATAGATGAAGTTCGTTTTGGAATGTTTATCCAGCTTGTATTTCGCCAGTTCTCTGCACTCCCATCTCCTGAAAATTGAAAGTCGTTTGTTTTTTTAATAGTGATGATCGTTTCGGAGTCACGCATCTTACTATCATCCGGCATATCATATCTACCCGCTTTCGCAGAATCATCAGTCTGTTCAAATTGAAAGTTGAATTTCTGTGATGGGAAAGCGAAATGATTTTGCGTCAGAAGCAATATAGGGATTGCCACTAAACAACTTCTTAGGTATCGGTACTTCATATTAATTTATCAATTCCATTTTTGCTTTACAAGATCGCAAGCAATGGTTGTTCCAGCAAAAGCTATTTTGTATAAAACCAATTTCATTGTTTAAAACATGCAATCTCTTTAAAGCCGTATCAGGAATGATTTTTGAATGAATCAAAAATATATTCTCCACAGGAGAAAAGTCTAATGTAATTTGTTCAATGTTTAAACTTTTCTAAAGGTTGCGACAACTATGATTATAAAAATTCTATTTTTATCATTTGCTAACAAAAGTTGATCGAATGTATCCAAAAATTATATCATTATGAAAAAGTTACGTGTGCTTGTAGTGGGATGTGGCAACATGGGATCTTCTCATGCTACCGCATATCATACCATAGATGGATTCGAGATTTGCGGACTTGTCTCGAGGGGAGATTCCAAAAAAATTTTAAACGCAAAACTTGGCGATCTCTATCCCTTGTTCGACGACTTTGAGGAAGCGATGAGCGCCACGCAACCTGGTGCGGTTTGCATTTCTACCTACCCCGATACTCATGAAGAATTCGCGATCAAATCTTTTGAGAATGGTTGTCATGTTTTCATTGAGAAGCCCCTGGCAGATTCTGTTGAAGGCTCTGAACATATAGTTGCTGCGTCTAAGAAAGCTAACAAAAAATTGGTGGTGGGTTATATTCTCCGGCATCATCCTTCATGGCAGCAGTTTATCGAGCTGGCCAGAGGTCTTGGAAAGCCGCTCGTGATGCGAATGAATCTGAATCAGCAAAGCGATGGAGCCATGTGGACGCTTCATCGCAACCTGATGAATAGCTTAAGCCCGATCGTTGACTGTGGAGTTCATTATATTGATGTGATGTGCCAGATGACGAGGTCCAGGCCGGTACAGGTAAATGCAATTGGTGCAAGGCTTACCGAAGATATCCCCAAAGGGAATTATAATTATGGTCAACTGCAAATACGGTTTGAAGACGGATCGGTTGGTTGGTAC
>JBDSGZ010000240.1:0-4268 GCA_039918735.1 Ginsengibacter sp. | reverse complement strand
CGATGTATAATAAACTTTGAATTATAATAAACTCAATCTACAAAGTCTCATACAGCTTTGACTCAAAATGCTTAATAATTCCTTCTTCGTAAAATGACGCACCGCTATGTTCATAAGAAAATCTGTCGCTAAATTCCGTCTCCCGCTTCGTTCAACAGGAGTTTCATTTCTTGCCCTTCGGGCAAAACGAAACCTTAGTTATTGGCTGTAGTTAATTTATTTAAAATGTTTATTAGCCATATCTTTTAAAAGATTTGCAACGCATAATCGTAATTTTAAATCATGAAATTTTTTAAGTATTTTCTGATTTTTATAATTAATCTTTCGTGCAAAGATTCGAGTACAAAACTGCAACTTGATAAACCTGACAATGCAATACCCATTTCAAGTTCTGATACCAAATCAATATTAAAAAATCACTCGCATGCGATAACAACTGACACTATAAATAAAATTCAGAATGAAAAATTGAATATACCAACAGTTTCCCGACATGAATTAGTTCGTTTTGCGAAGACATTAATAGGAATTCCCTATAAATACGCTTCAACTGATCCATCCAAAGGCTTCGATTGTTCCGGTTTTATTACTTATGTGTTTAATCATTTTCATTGGGAAGTGCCAAGATCTTCAGTTGACTTTACAAACGTTGGCAAACAAATTAATCTTATAGATGCCAAACAAGGTGACTTGATATTATTTACTGGAACAAATGACTCAATCAAAATCGTTGGGCATATGGGGATAATAACAGAAAATATCGATACACTTCGCTTTATACATTCTACATCCGGCCGCGCCAATGGTGTGACTATAAGCAATCTTGAAGAACATTATAAAAAAAGATTCGTAAAAGTTATTAGAATATTTTCCGACTGATATATTTAAACGAAATGTCCCCGCTACCCTTAATGAATAACTAATTTAAAAGAGGCGCTGTCCTAAGTTTCCAAACTCAGGACTTACGGACTACCTCTTTTTGTCGATGTCCCATCGGGGTTTCCAGCCCTAGTTGGAGTTCCCATCCGACCGAAGCCCACCCACGGCCGTTGTTGTGTGTTCAAGAGGATGGTTTTGCAGCAGAGCTATCACCAACAACCAGGAGAGAACTGTGAACTAAATACAAGTCAAACTGTGTTTACTTAAATATCTTCGTGGAAATAAACTGCTCAGCGGCCATCGTTCGTGACACATGAAAGAATTCTTATCCATTATGTCTACATAATATTATTTCCCGGGTAGAAAGTAAGATGTATGAAAAGCCCGTGAGCGGAATTAACAGGAATACATATTTAAAGAGCAGTCATCGAAAAAAGATGTTATCTGAGGAGACTGTGTGACCGGGGACGTTTTTTTTGGAAACATCATTTTTAAAAATCGGATAGACCAAACACCCCTCGAATTGCTTACTCCGGTACAAATCAGCATCAATGATTTTTCACCTTTACCTTAACAGATTTTGAAGCAGGTTGATTGCTTACATCTGCTACACTTTTTATAGGAACCAATACATTTGCTTCCGGAAAATATGTGGCGATACATTTTTCAGGAATATCAAAGGCTACGACAACAAATTTATGTGCTACCCTTTCTACCCCGTCAGAGTTATTATAAAGATCCACTACAGCACCCGCTTTTAATCCAGCTTTTGAAATATCTTTTTTATTCATAAATACAACCCGTCTTTCATTGAATATGCCGCGATAACGATCATCGAGACCATAAATAGTTGTATTGAACTGATCGTGGCTGCGAATCGTCATCATCATTAGTTCATCTTCAGCTAAAACTGGCACATGAAGTTCTGTAACCGAAAAAATTGCCTTATTATTTTTAGTATTAAATTCCCGCGTACGGGCACCGTTAGGTAGATAAAATCCTCCTTTCTCTCTAACCCTTACATTATAATTGTCAAATCCGCTAATCACTTTTTCAATATCATCCCGTATGTAATCATAGTTTTCTTCATACTTATCCCAATCTATTGGCGACCTGCTACCCAAAGTAGCTTTCGCAAGCCTGCACACAATAACCGGTTCGCTTAGCAGATCATCAGACACGGGCTTCAATACTCCCTTTGACATCTGAACTACACCGGTTGAATTCTCACACGAAACAAAATGAGTAACACCATCATGCTCGTCTTTGTCCGAGCGGCTGAGACAAGGTAATATCAATGCTTCTTTGCCATGCACAACATGGCTGCGATTCAGTTTCGTAGAAACATGCACGGTAAGTTCACATCTCTGTAAAGCTTCGGCTGTATAATTTGTATCCGGTGTAGCCGATAAAAAATTTCCACCCATCGCAAAAAACACTTTCGCTTTTCCTTCGTGCATCGCACTGATGGATTTTACCACATCATATCCATGTTCACGTGGTGGGTCAAAACCATAGACTTCTTTTATTTTCGCAAGTAACTCTTCTGACGGTTTATCCCAAATTCCCACCGTACGATCACCTTGTACATTACTATGCCCGCGGACAGGACAGGTACCCGCACCGGGTTTTCCAATACTCCCTTTCAGCAATAACAGGTTTACAATTTCCCTGATCGTATCTACCGCATTCTTATGCTGGGTAATTCCCATTGCCCAGCAAATAATAATCTTTTTCTTTTTCGTCAATGCCTCAACCAATTCTTTAGCCTGTTCAACCGAAATACCCGCAACATCCAAAAGGTAGTTAACGTCGTAAAGCCTCACCTGTGATATCAGCGATTCATAGCCTGATGTATGTTCCTGTATAAATTGCTGATCGAAAACTTTTCCGGGATTCTTCTCTTCTTCTTTCAATAATAAATATTGAACAGCTTTAAGCAATGCCTGGTCACCATTCAGCTTAACCTGTAAAAAAATATCTGTAAGTTTTGTATCAATATGCAGAATTCCTTTAAGCTTTTGAGGATTGCTGAAACCAAGGAGCCCCGTTTCTTTCAAGGGGTTGATTGATACAATAGTTGCGCCGTTGCTTTTTCCTTTCTGTAATGCTGTAAGCATGCGTGGATGATTAGTTCCAGGATTTTGTCCAATGATCATAATTACTTCAGCCTCGTAAAAATCTTCAAGCTTCACGGAGCCTTTACCAATCCCAAGCACTTCAGCCAGGGCGGACCCGGTAGATTCATGGCACATATTTGAACAGTCTGGCAAGTTGTTGGTGCCGTAAGCCCTTGCAAATAACTGGTATAAAAAAGCCGCTTCATTACTGGTGCGTCCTGATGTATAGAACACCGCTTCGTTGGGATTTAAAAGATTGTTTAAGTGGCCGCCAATTAATTTAAACGCATCCTCCCAGGATATTGGCTCGTAGTGCGTAGCATTCACCGGCAAATGCATTGGTTGCGCCACACGACCGTTTTTACCAATGTGATAATCATCCAGTTTTGATAATTCCTGTACTGAATGTTTGGCAAAAAAATCGGCGCGAAGACTTTTTGTGGTAGCTTCCTCCGCTATTGCTTTCGCACCATTTTCACAATACTCGGCAACCGAAGACCGGTCATCATCAGGATCGGGCCATGCACAGGAAGGGCAATCAATGTCGCCCATTTGATTTAATGCCAGCAACGCTTTCATTCCCCGAATAATACCGGCCTCACCGAAAACCTGTTTACCACTTTGATAGACAGCTTCAACTCCGGCAGCAACTTTCTCAGGGTCTTTAACTTTTAATTTTGCTGTAAACTCTTCCGGATTTTCGGCGTTCGGCTTTTCGACTTCTTTATCTTCCATTGTCAACAGGATTTAGAAGGGTTTTCAAAATAATCAGATTGATCTTCTTTAATGACAGCGTCCATGCATTTAAAATCTTTCTCAACTAAAATGGATAAGTATTTCTCGTTTTTTACCGGCATGTCATAGTCAAGTCCAACAAGGTCTGAACCAACCCAATTTTGCACCATAATTTTAGGAATAAATATCGTGACGTTTCCACCGACAAATTCTGCAGACATATTGCCTGCCTCATAACTTTTAACTGCATATACCAGCGTATCGTTTCCAAATTCAGTTGCTTCCTCTACAATTCCCTCCGCTGCAAATACATCTACTTCAGATTTTGAAAGTCTTAACCGAATTGAATTTCCCTTGATGCGAATTTTCATAAATATTTTTTTTACCGTGATTGCAACGCCGTCATCTGCGGTGAAGAACATGGCCTTCACATCGTAATACTCTCATGCGGAGCAAAGATCATTTGTTACAATTCTATGTGCACCGGAATAAATATTAAAAGTTTTGCTTCGCAGAAATCCAACTAACGTTATC
>JBDSGZ010000239.1:0-6877 GCA_039918735.1 Ginsengibacter sp. | reverse complement strand
TTTAAGCCTTTTTCTATCTTCTGAATGAATGATGTGGAAACATCGCTGTCGATGTCGAGTTCTGCGTCACGAGTCACTTTTATCAGGTTTGAAGAAAAAGTATCGTATCCAAAATAAGAAAAAATATTCGGCAGGCTATATCGAATGATATCCTCCAGAAGAATGATAAACTTTTCTTCTCCATTAGACGGAAGCACCACAAACCGTGGAAGTCGCGAAGGAACAGACACAAGAGCAAATCGCTGTTGAATTTTACCATCTGCTGTTGAAAGCTTGCATGCAAGATAGATGGACTTATCATTCAGCGTTGGAAAATCGCTTATGCTCTCGAGCATCAGCGGTACAATGTTGCTTCTTACAGAGTCATTAAAATAATCTACAACGAAATGCTGTTGCTCTTCATTCAGCTCCTTTTCATTGACAAGAAATATTTGTTGAGTTTTTAGCTCTGAAAGAATATTCATCCAGGTACGGTTAAACTGATTCTGCTGGGTGCTAACCTTTAGATTAATCTCTTCCAATATTTTATCCGGAGTTTCTTCAAGATGCATGTTAGCTTTTGAGCCGTATTCAATCATTCGCCTGAGAGCAGCAACTCTTACCCTAAAAAATTCATCAAGATTGCTTGAAAAAATCCCAAGAAATTTGATTCGTTCTTTTAGCGGCACGGTTTCATCTCCTGCTTCCTGGAGTACACGTCCATTGAATGCCAGCCAGCTTATATCTCTTGTTATTACTCTAGCTTTGTGCATAATAATTCCTGTTATAATTGCTTTAGCTTTTCAATAATCGCCGTTGATGAAAAGCCTTTTTCAAGTGGGACTATTTCAACCCGGCCATGATTTGCCAACACCTCGCCGACCCCAACGACAGATTCCTGAGTATAATCACCTCCTTTGACCAGGACATTGGGTTTGATAATTTTAATCAGGTTTAGCGGTGTGTCTTCCTCGAACAGAACTACAGCATCAACAACCAAAAGCGCAGAAAGTACCAGGGCTCTTGAGTGTTCATTGTTTATCGGTCTGTCCTTACCCTTCAATCTTTTTACCGATGCATCCGCATTTAATCCTACAATAAGAATATCAGCAAAGGAAGCTGCCTGTGTTAAAACTTTTATGTGGCCTTCATGGATAATATCAAATACTCCGTTAGTAAAAGATATCGTCTTTCCCAGCAACTTCCATCGAACCAACTGCGGAGATAATTGATCCATGGTAAGGATCTTTTCAACAATTCTATTGCCGTGTTTCATACTTTTTTTTATTCGTATAAATTAATAAAATGAAACTGATAATGCCGACGATGATTACGATACCAGTAGTAGCACTCCACATGAGCCATCCAAAAGAAATGTTATCTACATTATAAATTAATAATACCTGCTGAACCGCGACTGGAAAGGCACCGATGCCTCCTGGAGCTACGATCATTGCAAGAGTGGCCAGTGATAATACACTGAACGCTGCCGGAATTCCAAGCTGTGAAGTGGAAGAAAGTGCATTGAAACCGATGTAAACCTGCCCGGCATATAAGAGCCAGATAAAGATTGTGTAAAGAATAAATGATCGTCTTTTTTTTAAATGCCGGATTGAAGAAAGGCCTTCTTTTAACCCGAGGTGGATTCCTTTCAGCTTTATGATATGCCTGTGGTTAGCATGCCTTTTGAAGAGCCATTTTATCAGCAGGTAAAGTAAAAGAATGAATGCGAGGATGATTGATAATTTTACCCAGAATGGCAACACACTTTCCTGTTCTGCAATCTTGCTAAGTTGGATTTGTATAAATGCCCCTACAGTTTTTAGTTGAATTAAGATTGTAAACAGGATTACTAATCCATAACAAAACAAATCGAAAACTCTTTCAACCAGGATCGTTCCTATTAATTTGGCGACTGGAATTTTTTCATATCGCGATAACAGTGTGCACCGAAGAACTTCACCGGCGCGGGGTACAAACGTATTTGCAAAATATCCGCACATGGTGGAGTAAAATGTATTGGCGGTTGATGGATGATAGCCCATCGGTTCTATTAAAATTTTCCACCTGACCGCTCTACAAATGTGGCTTAGGATTGCCATGATAATGACGGGGATAAGAACAATGTAATTGGCACTTTCCAATGAATCACGAAACTGTATGCGCTGTGCAGTTGTCATTTTTCCGAGTTGCCACCACATTAATCCCACGCCGATACCCAGGAAAAATAAATATTTTAAAGCTGAAAGAATTTTTGCTTTCATAAAGGTGTACAAGATAGCAAACCGGGGGCACTTAGCCTGTTACCATGAGGTTATCAATAAGTCTGACACTTCCCAGAAATGCAGCTATCAAAATGATGTAGCTGTATTTAGGTTCAATTTTTTGCACCGCCTGAAGTCCATCAGTGGTTGCGATTTCCAGGTATTCAACTTTAAAGCCAATCGATTCTAACCGGGCGATAGCCTCATCTTTCAAAGCCTCAATATCCCTGGAAAATAGTTCTTTGCTGATTTTCATCAGGGATTTATAAAGTTCAGAGGCAAGTTCCCTTTCCGCAACATTCAGCCTCAAGTTTCTACTGCTCATTGCAAGTCCGCTTTCCTCTCGAAATGTTGGGCAAACAGTCACCCCAATATCCATACCCATTAGCTGAACCAGTTTCTTAATTACCAATGTTTGTTGGTAGTCTTTTTGTCCAAGGTAGAGTTGATTGGGTTTAACCAGGCCGAGAAGTTTTTCAACAATAAGGCAAACTCCCTGGAAATGTCCCGGCCTGAATTTGCCTTCGAATATTTGTTCCAGCCGCCCAAGATCAAAACTTCTCATGGGATCTTGGTCAGGATAAATCTGGTTTTCCGTAGGATGGAACAAAATGTCGCATCCCGTATGTTCCAATAAAAGAATGTCGGCTTCAGGTTTTAACGGGTAGGTTTCGAAGTCTTTTTTATTATTGAACTGAAGAGGATTTACATAAATACTACAAACGGTTATGTCGATTTCACTTTTGCTTCTTTCGATTAGAGAAACGTGGCCGCCATGAAGCGCTCCCATGGTTGGGACAAAACCAATTTTAAGGTTTTGGCTTCTTAATTTTTGAAGATGAATGTTTAGATCGCCTGCCTTTTTGAATAATATCATCTCTGTAAAATTATGGCTCTCACTGAGTTTACGGTCGTATAACAAAAAAATAAACGTAACTTCGCCGACCGTTAAAAAAACAGGTTTCGTTAATTTAACTTTCGCAAATGTCAACAAAGAAAAGAATTTTATTTATTGCAAACGAAATGTCTCCCTACCTGGAAATGACTGAATTTGCTGAGATTGTGAATCGGCTTGCAGTTAAATCTAACGAGAACGGAATGGAAGTTCGCTGTATTATGCCCCGCTTTGGAATTATCAATGAGCGAAGGCACAGGCTGCATGAGGTTGTAAGACTATCGGGCATTAACGTATCCATTGATGGAGATGATTATCCTTTGGTGATTAAAGTGGCTTCCCTGCCTAACGCGAGACTACAAATTTATTTTCTTGACAACGAAGATCTTTTTAAAAGGAAAACATTGTTTCATGATGAAAATGAAAAATGGTTTTCTGACAATGCACTGAGGACGGTTTTGTTTTGTAAAGGTGCCCTGGAAACCGTGAAAAAATTTGGATGGCCTCCGGATATTATTCACTGCAGTGGCTGGATGACCGGCCTTATTCCCATGTATATCAAAACCGCTTACAAAAAAGAACCAGTATTTAGCAATTGCAAGATTATATACACGATCGGACAAAATACATTTAAAGAAAAAATGGGTGCTGACTTTTTGAAGATCGCCAACATCAGTCCAAATATAAAGGAGAAGGATCTTGAAATTTTCAAAGATGGCAATAACGTTTCCATGTTTCGCGGTGGCGCTACCTATGCCGATGCGATTACTTTCGGCGCGGAAAATATCGATAAAAAGCTGGAAGATGAATTCTCGAAAGTGAGGAATAAAAAAGTTTTGAAATACAATGCCGAGTCAGATTTAACAGACTATTTACAATTGTATTCCGACCTTGCGGACCAGTGATAATTCCCCATTAACTTCATTATTTCAAATCGATTTTTCAAGTGCGTAAATGCCAATCCAAACTTGTACTGACAGGAGTATTGTTATCATTTTTTTTAAATTGGAGCTGCACAAAGATCGACACAACTCAACTTGGCGAAGGGTTGATTCCCGTAGTTGATAACATCCACACTTTCGATACCACGCTGGATGTACTAGCAATGAATTTTGACTCGGTTTCATCTGAGTGTGAGGCGGTGAATGTCAATGACCTTCATGCATTAGGTATTATTGAGAACGATCCCATGTTTGGTAAAAGTTCAGCTAGTATTTCTGTTGAGCTTAAGCCAGCTTCTTACCCCTTTAGTATTCCTGACACGCTTGCCTTCGATTCTGCTGTGTTGGTTCTCCATTATTCACACTCCTTTGGCGACAGCCTCCAGGCTCAAAGAGTGCAGGTGTTTCCACTTACGAATTCTTTTAAATACGATTCAACTTATACAAGTTGCGATATCCTTGACTTTCAAAGTTCGACTCTCATCGGGGAACGGATTTATAAGCCAATCGATTTGGACGATTCTGTACACAGTGTGAACGAAAATGCAACAAACCAACTTCGTATCCCAATGGACAAAGCTTTTATACAAGCGCTCCTTGCCGATACTGCAGCATTTAGAAGTGATTCAGCGTTCAAGGAACATTTCAAAGGATTTGCTATAAATGCAGACCAGGCATTTGGTGGCAATGCGTTGAATTATATTAGCCTGACTGATGCGGACACCCGGCTTGCCATGTATTTTTCACCTAACACTGCCAATAAAGATACAGTTGTAGTATATAATCTCGTTTTAAGCCAGTTTTGTGGACACGCAAACTCTATAGAACGGGAACGTGGTTCCTCGGAAATTACAAACAACTTAGGTCAGCCAACATCCGGGAATGAATTTATTTATATTCAAACCTCTCCCGGAAGCTATGCAGAGCTTGGTATTCCCGGGCTTTCCGGTTTATCAAACAGGGTGATTCATAGAGCTGAACTGATCGTTCAGCAGGCCTATTCATCCGATCCTTCCAACAACTACTTTGCGGGGCCTCAAACGCTGTTTTTGGACACCAAAGACACGTCTACCACCGGTCAATATATTCCTATTCCTTGTGATTTTAGCCTGGTGAGCCAGACCCCAAATTTTACGTATCTCGGTGGCATTAAAAGTGCATATACCAATGGACAAGGACAATCTCTATCTCAATACATCTTCAATATATCCCGGTATGTTCAGACGATCGTTACCAAGAGCGACAACAACGCCGTTTTACGTCTCCGTGCTCCTTACGTTATCGTGAACCCGAGATCGTATCTTGACAGGTGCAATCAATTAATATCGTATTTTAACTTCACGACAAATAATGTTGCAGATGGAAGAGTCAAATTACATGGAACAAGCGGCAGCCCAAACCGGACGCGCCTTCATATCGTCTATTCTGTACTTTAATCATCATTTTTTTTGCAGAATTATAGCTTGGGGATAATTGCCATTTTGATTCCTCAAGACCAAATCATAATTTTGCCCCTCAAAAAATAAAAACAATATGGCCTATTTATTTACATCGGAATCAGTTAGCGAAGGACACCCGGATAAAGTAGCTGATCAGATAAGCGATGCGCTAATTGATAATTTCCTTGCGTTTGATCCTAACAGCAAAGTCGCTTGCGAAACGCTGGTTACTACCGGGCAGGTGGTTCTTGCCGGCGAGGTGAAATCAAAAGCTTACCTGGATGTACAGCAGATTGCGAGGGATGTGATTAAAAGAATAGGGTACACAAAAAGTGAGTACATGTTTGAGGCAAATTCGTGTGGGATATTATCAGCCATACACGAGCAATCTGCCGATATCAACCAGGGTGTTGACAGGAAAAAGAAGGAAGAGCAGGGCGCGGGTGACCAGGGAATGATGTTTGGATATGCGACAAGCGAGACGGAAAATTATATGCCGCTTGCGCTTGACATTGCACACACCATTTTAATCGAGCTTGCGGCTTTAAGAAGAGAGAATAAAGAAATCAAGTATCTGAGACCAGATGCAAAAAGCCAGGTTACTCTTGAATATGGAGATGATGGAAAACCGAAAAGAATCGATGCTATCGTTGTATCAACGCAGCATGATGATTTTGCTGAAGAACAAAAAATGTTGAAAAGAATATCTGACGACATAAAGAAGATTTTAGTGCCACGGATGAAGATGATATATCCGCAGTATGCTCATTTTTTCAATGATAAAATAAAGTACCACATTAACCCAACCGGGAAATTCGTAATTGGCGGACCGCATGGAGATACTGGTTTGACTGGAAGAAAGATAATTGTGGATACTTACGGAGGAAAGGGTGCACACGGCGGGGGCGCCTTCAGTGGCAAAGACCCCAGTAAAGTAGATCGTAGTGCAGCTTATGCTACAAGACATATAGCAAAGAATCTTGTTGCCGCAGGCGTTTGTGAAGAGATTTTGGTACAGGTATCTTATGCAATTGGTGTGGCAGAGCCTACGAGCATAAATGTAGATACTTACGGAACTTCTAAACTAAAACTTACAGACGGAGAGATCGCCGAAAAGGTGAAATCGATATTTGATATGCGGCCTTATTTCATCGAGCAACGTCTTAAACTTCGTAATCCTATTTACAGCGAAACCGCTGCCTATGGACACATGGGACGTAAGAATGAAGTAGTTACAAAGTCTTTTAAGTTGCCAAACGCAAAAGACAAAGTTGTAAAAGTAGAATTGTTTACGTGGGAAAAATTAGATTATGTAGATAAAGTAAAAAAGGCATTTGGAATAAAATGATTTTAAATAAA
>JBDSGZ010000238.1:0-4946 GCA_039918735.1 Ginsengibacter sp. | reverse complement strand
GGGAAAATTATCCAGCAGCTCATTAGAAATGACGCAGCCTGAAAAGCCAGCACGTTCAGATATATCACTGATGAACCTGATCTTGCTATGATCAAAGTTTTCGCTAAAATTAGATGCAATGCGATTTTTTTCAACAATATAGTAAGTGATGTTATTGTAAATAGCCGGTTGCTTTTTCAGGTGATTCAAAATATCATTACACAACGTTCCGCTCCCTGCACCAAATTCAATAATATCCATTGGATGACTTCCCATTATCATATACATCTCTTCAAGTTGCTTACCGATCATTTGTCCATAAAGTGAACTGACCTCGGGACTTGTATAATAGTCGCCCTCCTTGCCAATTCTTTTCTTGCCGGCTGTGTAGTAGCCGTACTCCGGGTGGTAGAGCGCCATCTCCATAAAGTCGTGAAAACTCATCGGCCCCGTTTTCTCTATTCTATCTATAATGATTTTTGAAAGCTGCATTGATAATAATAAAATGATCCATGAAATCTTGTCTCGTAAATTAATAAAAATGATCGACGAAGTCCCGGCTGTTTTGGATAGATACACCGAAAAAAATAACTTACACAAAGAGGAAGCCATGAATGCGACACGGTTCGCTTCTCACTCATCAGCGATCTTCTGAAATGAATTTGTCCAATTGGCTTTGAATTTATTTACATATAGATTCTGTACATTGCGCTTGCAGATTCCCCGCGATCTGCATCTTCAACTAATCTCGAAGCGCGGGTTGATGTATGAGTAAAAAAACAGGACAGAGAAAATCTACACAGGAATTGCAAGGTGTTTTAGAAATTACCCGTTCCGGCATTGGGTATGTAATTGCAGAAGGACGTGAAAAGGACGTTTTAGTTCGCGCTAACGATTTTAACACTGCGATGGACGGAGACGTTGTGCGCATAAAAATCAAGTCGTCGAACGGGAGCAGGGCTGAAGGCGTTGTTGCGGAAATTATTCGAAGAAAGCAAACCGAGTTCATTGGGAAAATTGAAATGAGCGAAAATTTTGCTTTTTTCAAACCGGACAGTCAAAAACCAGTTCCTGACTTTTATTTAAATAAAAGAAATCTGAAAGGCGCGAAGAATAGCGACAAAGTAGTTGTTCGGCTGCTGAACTGGGATAAGGGAGCAAAGAAGCCTGAGGGCGAAGTTATAAATGTATTGCAGCCAAAGAATGAGGCCGACCTGGCGATGAAGGAAATAATCGTGGAGAATGGTTTCCATCTTGAGTTTCCGGCGGCGGTTCTTGAAGAGGCGAATGTATTGAATGCATCCCTCACAAATGACGAACTGGAAAAGAGGCGCGATTGTCGCGACAAACTTACTTTCACTATTGACCCTGTAGATGCCAAAGATTTTGATGATGCGTTGTCAATCGTAAAATTGGGAAAGGATGATTATGAAGTGGGAGTTCACATCGCTGACGTCAGCCATTTTGTAAAAAAAGGTACAGCCCTGGATGAAGAAGGTTATAAAAGGGCGACCAGCGTTTACCTGCCTGATCGTGTGAACCCGATGTTGCCTGAAAAAATTTCAAATGAACTTTGTTCACTGAGGCCACGGGAAGACAAATTTACCTTTTCAGTTATTTTTAAAATTCATAAAGGAAAGGTGAAAGATCATTGGATAGGAAAAACCGTGATTCATAGCGATCACCGTTTCAGTTATGACGAGGTACAGGAAATAATAGAAAGAGGGAATGGACAATACAGCGAAGAAATTCAATGCCTGAATGAAATGGCAAAAGGCTTCCGGAAGGAAAGATTTCGAAATGGTGCGATCAATTTTTCTTCCACGGAAGTGAGATTTCAGCTCGATGAAGATGGAAAGCCACTCGGCATTACAGTGAAGGAAAGTAAAGAGTCACATCAGCTCGTTGAAGAGTTCATGCTGTTGGCAAACCGGACGGTTGCGACGTTCGTTTCAAAAATAAAAATTGATAAAAAGCCAGTTCCTTTCCCCTACAGGGTGCACGACACTCCCGACGAAGACAAGCTAAAGCCTTTCGCTGCATTCGCAAAAAAGTTCGGATACAAATTCGACATCAACGACGAAGATGAAATCGCAGCATCGTTCAACCAACTGATGATTGACGTGCATGGCAAACCAGAGCAATTTGTGCTGGAGCAACTTGGTATTCGAACGATGGCAAAAGCCATATACACTCCTAAGAATGTGGGACACTACGGATTAGGTTTTGAGAACTATTGCCATTTCACTTCACCCATCAGGCGCTATCCAGATGTAATGGTTCACAGGATACTTTTGCAAATCCTGGAAAACAACATTCATCCGGATAAAAAAATTGACGAAGAATGTAAGCATTGCAGCGCAAAAGAAAGATCTGCGATGGAAGCGGAAAGAGCGGGTAACAAATACAAACAGGTCCAGTTTATGATGGACAAAGTTGGTGAAGAAATGGAAGGAGTGATAAGTGGTGTTGCATCCTTTGGTTTTTGGGTGGTAACGGTCAAAGAAAAATGTGAGGGACTTGTTTCTATAAGAGATATATCTGATTACGATGACTTCCGGCAGGATGATACGGACTATGCATTGGTTGGAATTAATACAGGGAAGAGATTTAGAATGGGTGATAAAGTAAAAGTGAAGCTGGTGGCTGCAAACCTGGAGAAACGTCAATTGGATTTTGACTGGATTCCTGATAGCGAATCGGCCGGGCGAAAATCAGACAAGACAAAAAAGAGGAAGAAAAAAGAAAAATAATTTAATTGCGGGAGTTAGAAAATGCGAAGTAGTTTTTTTTGTTCCTGCAATTTCCCGTTAATCTAAATTCAAATAAAAATGCCGTTCTGTTGTTAAGCATGACTTCGGGGATGGTACACCATTAAGATGCATTCATTTAAAGAGTTCTCTCAACTTTTCGAAGAAAAATTTAACCTGCGTCATTTTCCTTCGCATCCGGCGAACCTTTACGACGCTTCACAATACCTGCTCACAATGGAGGGCAAACGCATAAGGCCTGTTCTTTGCCTGATGGGCAATGAACTTTTTGATGACCTGAAGCCCCAAGCCTATCATGTCGCTGCAGCCGTTGAGCTGTTTCACAATTTCACGTTGGTCCACGACGACATAATGGACAAAGCTCCACTGCGTCGCGGAGTGCAAACCGTTCACGAAAAATATGGGGAATCGACTGCCTTGCTCGCAGGCGATGTCATATTGGTGACCGCCTATGAATACCTCAATAAAGTTGGAGGTGAACTGAAACGAAAGGTCATTTCGCTTTTCAACGAAATGGCCAAAAAAGTTTGTGAAGGTCAGCAGCTTGACATGGAGTTTGCTCAAAAGCAAGTGAAAATGATTGCTTCTCCGGGAACGGGCGGCATTACCTTCGATGATTATGCTGCAATGATTGAACTCAAAACCTCAGTGCTCCTGGGAACTAGCCTGTGTTTAGGGGCCGTTTTAGGAATGGCAGGATTGGGGAACCAGGAGTATCTCTATGAATTTGGTAAGAATCTTGGAATGGCTTTCCAGGTGCAGGATGATTACCTGGATATTTACGGAGACCCCGGAAAGTTTGGAAAGCAACCAGGCGGTGATATACTTTCTAACAAAAAAACATTTCTGCTGATTCACGCTTTACAGTCAGGCTCAGACTCAGAAGTGGAAGAATTAAAGGCCCTCATGGAAAGTAGTGTTGAAGACAAGGTGCAACGTGTTGTTGCTATTTATAATTCATGCCGCATCCAGGAATGGGCGATGGAGCTAAAAAATAAATACATGTCGCTCGCCCTGCAGAATCTTGAAGAGACTGCAGTACTCTCGTTCAGAAAAAAACCTTTAGAAGAGTTGGCGCATTTTTTACTCGATCGCGAGAAATGAAATGTTTGCCATACTTCTAGTTTAGACTTTCACCGAAAATCAAAAGAACTCTTTCCTAATAATTTTTAAATCACTAAAATGGAAGTGTTATTTTAAGATATTATCTTCATCCTTTATTCAGATGCAACAGACCACCATTGACTTTAAGAGTGTTTTTCAGGCGATGCCCGGGATTGGTATTATTCTACTTCCGGATTCACCCAATTTTACCATTGTTGGATTGACTGATGATTTAATAAAACTTGGGAATCTCAACAGAAATGAAATGATCGGAAAATCATTCTTCTATTTTTTCGAAGAAAGTTCTTTTGGCATGTTTGCACCGGATAAGGCTATTTTTATCCAATCCCTGGAACAGGTTATCTCTTCAGGTAAATCTGGGCGGATGGAGACCCAACAATTGAATTTTAAAAAAGAAGGTGCACTCCAGGCACAGTATTGGTCCCCAGTGATCACACCTGTTTTTGACACTGAAGGAAACTTGCAGTATATTTTTCATACAGCCGAGAATGTCACTGAAGCAATTGTCAGTAAAAGAGAATCTGAGACAGCAGCGAAGAATTTTGAATCATATTTAAATCAGGCCACTGCGCCATTTGCGATTCTTACGGGTGCTGAACTTGAATTTACTTTTGCCAACAAAGCTTATCTGCAATTGATGAACGGCCGTGACCTCATTGGGAAACATCTTCTTGACGCCATTCCCGAATTAAAAGACCAGGAATTCGCGAGACTTTTGGAGCAGGTTTATGAGACCGGCGAACCGTTTCACGCGTCTGAAATCCCTGCAACTGCCTTGTTTGAAGGTGGCTCTGAAGTCTCTACCCGGTATTTTAATCTTAGCTATACGTCATACAAAAGTTTTGATGGACTGACAAAAGGTGTTTTGGCCTCAGGATATGATGTAACGGAAGAGGTGATTAGTAAACGAAATTCGAAGCAGCAATTATTGAACCAGCAGGCTTATGATCTTTTCATGCAGGCTCCCGTTGGTTTTTCACTTTTGAGAGGAGATAATCATATAGTGGAACTTGTAAATTCAATGGCCCTTCGCTTTACCGGCAGAGACCAGGAAAGCATTGGTAAACCAGT
>JBDSGZ010000237.1:0-6966 GCA_039918735.1 Ginsengibacter sp. | reverse complement strand
AAGATGGAATGCTGATTAATGGGCAATTGTTTTTGCCGCCGCACTACGATCCTGCTAAAAAATATCCGGCATTGATTTTTTTTCATGGTGGATCCAGGAGACAGATGCTGCTGGGCTTTCACTATATGGATTATTACTCGCATGATTATGCAATGAATGAGTACAATGCTATCAATGGCTACATCGTGCTGTCCGTGAATTACCGGAGTGGCATTGGATATGGGTTGAATTTTCGGGAAGCGCTTCACTATGGTGCTAATGGCGGAAGCGAATATAACGATGTCATTGGTGCAGGGCTTTATATGAATCACAGACCCGATGTAGATCCAAAGCGACTTGGGTTATGGGGCGGATCGTATGGAGGGTATCTTACTGCCATGGGCCTGGCAAGAAATTCTGATGTATTTGCATGCGGTGTGGATATTCATGGTGTTCACGATTGGAGCGAAGAGGAGAAGAACTGGGTAGCCGATTATGATCCTGCGCTTCGCAGTGCGTTTGCAAAAGTTGCCGTAGAGTCGTCACCGGTGCATTTCGTCAAAGGATGGCGTTCTCCCGTTTTGTTTATTCATGGCGATGACGATCGTAACGTGCCATTTGACCAAAGTGTCACGATGGTCGAAAAGCTACGAAACCAGGGAGTTCATTTCGAACAGCTTGTATTTCCGGATGAAATACACATGTTTCTTTTGCATAGCAACTGGCTGAAGGCCTATCATGCCAGCGATCAATTTTTTAAAATTTTTTTAAAGAAATAAAAACGGGTGCATTTTAAATTGTCGCGGCTTGAGTGATTTGTGGGGACACCAACCACCGCCCAGCCTCGGTCGGTGTCTTCACCGACCGAAATCGTAGCGACAATTTGAGATGCTCCCAAAAAACTGCATTGCTGAAGAAGTGCCGTTCTTTTTCCTCTCCTGAATTCCGGAATCACAGCAATGCGATTTTTCGTTTAATGGTCAATGAGAGCATTCAATATTGATTTATCTTCGACCGAAAAAAATGGAATACACTATTATAAAAAAGTCTGAAGCCGGAGCTCTCACAACAGAAGTGAATAATTTGATGGCACAGGGATGGAAACCATGCGGAGGAGTATCTATCGCATTTGGGAGAATTAAAAACGAAACAGGTTCCAAAAGCTGGACTGAAGTTTTGTTTCATGCGCAGGCGATGGTGAAAGAATCAGAATAATAATTTGGAGGATAGAATCCCAGTTGTTGAATTTTCTCAGGAAAAATGCCGATCAAATTTTTCCCGTTCATAATAATTTGCTGATTTCGACGTCTTATCTTTTCTAACCAAGATAAGTTTATGAGAATAGTCAGATTATTCCCTGTAATTTTTTTACTGGCTTTTGCCTCCTGTAAGAAAGAGAGTAGCTCAGGAGATATTGATCCTTTGCTGGCTAAGGTGAAGACCTACACGGAAGATTATACAACCGATGCGACTCATATACACGCCACTTTCAATCTTAGTTATGATAACCAGGGACGGGTGGTAAGCATGATCTCCACCGCTTCCCAGGGCGACAGATTTGAATACAGTTATGACGGTTCAACTGCCACTATGGAATTGTTTAACTCCAATGTTGTAGGTATTCATGAAATAGTGTTTCTTAATAGTAATTCATTGCCCGATAGTACTTTTCAATATAATGATACACAAGATACCAGTACCGAAAAATATATTTATAACGCCAGCAAGCAGTTGGTAAAACTTATTGAATACGATTATTCAAACAACGTATCTATAATTTCCAACGTCTCCAACTATACCTATGATGCCGAGGGTGATATGATCAGGAAGACAGAGTCTTATTCCGAAACCACCTATGAATACTATCCTGATCTTTTGAACACACTGATACTAAACTTCGATTTTTCTCCAGGTACAGGTAAACATCTCGTTAAGAAGACGACCTATTCAGATGGTTATGATACTGTCGTCCTGGAACACTCCTATACGTTTGACTCCACCAACAGGCTGAGGACAGAAACAGTAGTTGCCGATAGCGGAGAGGTAGTCATCAGGACTTATACGTATTAAGTTTCGGCATCTTTACCATTTTGCCGTTGGGTGCATTTTTCTGTTCTTCTTTTTACTGTAAAGAAGACAACTCAACGCAACGATTACAATAAAGATAACAAAGCAACACTTCGCTTCACGGTCGGGGCAGGGGATTTCAATTTCATTCCGTTTACATATTTCTTCTCAGGATATTCCATCGCGGATTAATGGAATTCTCCATTCTGGTACAACGCCATTTATTGCAGCGGCACTGTGTGCAATCCTTTGCGACCAGTTAGCTTCTCTATCAGCCGAGGGCAACCAAATCCATCAGCAACGATGAGTGTTTTTGTTTGTTGAGAAAAAGAAAGAAATCCAGCAGCAGCAAAGGTGCCTTGATCTGGATGCAAGAGGGTTCTTTAATATAATTTTTCAAAAGCAGAACCTGTCTGTTAGAACGTTCCTTTAGTGCGGGAACAAAGTACTCCGGCAGACAATTTAGTATATTCACCGTTCGTTAAAGCTGATTGATATCGAATCTTTTTAAGTGAAGATAAAGGTCATCCACTATAAAAAACAATTCAATTTTTTGCAAACGGCCTGAGGCCTATTTTTACATTCTGAAAAACGAAATCCTGGTAAGGTTATAAATATTAACAGGTAAAAGACTAATTTAAAATCCATTTCGGGCGTTCGACTTATACAACTTACCCATTGTCAGACAATATCACAATGAGAAAATCAAGATTAGCTTATATTTTTTTAATTCTTCTTGGGGTTACCACCGCAATCAACTGTCACAATGGTTCACCGCTTCCGGAAAAGGCTATGGTTAAAAAGCCTGAAGAGATGGATGATCAGATATCGGATAATATTAAACTGGCTCTATCATTTGCAAAAGAAAACGATGGTAAAATAAATGATTCGGCTGCGCTATTTCTTTATCACATCGTGGATGCTTTCTATAAAGAAAATGACTACCACAATATCTGGAGCGAGAACGAAAGTTGGAAGCCTCTTGCTGATTCATTGATAGCCTTTATAAACAGTTCTAAATATTCCGGGCTCTATCCGGGGGATTATCATTTTGATGAGCTTAGGCAATTGCAGCGTAGATTCTACACTGATACCCTGGCTAAAAAAGATGCCATCTTTTGGACGAAGGGAGAACTTTTCCTAAGTGACGCATTCATGCGAATTCTTAAAGATCTCAAGGAAGGCAGGCTTTTGCCAGACAGCAATTCTATCATTAACAACGAAATGTTTGTTGATTCATTCTTCGTTATGAAGTTGATTGAAGCCAAAAAAATAAATTCTGTCCAACCCGTTTTTCAATCCGTTGAACCTAACAGCCCGGGCTATCGTGATTTAAAAGAAGCTCTTAAGCAATTTGTGGATTCAATGGACGCGACTCATTATGTCTACCTGTTTTATCCTCAGAAGGACTCGGTCAAATTCGTGAAATCATTGCGGGAGCGGTTATCTCAGTCTGGTATTACATCAAAAATATCCAGCCTGCCAGATTCCGTTTTGTTGAGTGAGCAAATTAAAGAGTACCAGGGAAAACGAAAGGTAAAAGCTGATGGAAAAATAACACCAAAACTTATTGCGCTTCTTAACTCAACTGATGTTGAAAAATTTAAAAGAATTGCTGTAACGCTTGACCGATATAAAGCGCTACCGTCCCTCCCCGAGAAATATGTTTGGGTAAATCTACCGGCCTTTTTTCTGAAAGTAGTAGACAGTGACACGGTTGTTCTCACTTCCAAAATAATAATTGGTAAACCAGCCACACCAACTCCACTGATCATATCGAAGATCAGCGACATGGTAACTTATCCTGTGTGGACAATCCCGGCAAGCATTATTAAAAAAGACGTGTTGCCAGGTTTGAAAAAAGATCCCGGGTACCTGGCGAAGAAGGGTTTCAGCCTGCTGGACTATCGTGGGGATTCTGTAAATCCTTACACTGTTAAGTGGGAAAAATATAAAGACGAAATACCATGGAAAGTGCAGCAGGGAAGTGGCGACGATAATGCGTTGGGAATATTCAAGTTCAATTTTAGAAATGTGTATAGTGTTTATTTACATGATACCAATCAGCGATATCTTTTCAGTAATTCCAACAGGGCGCTGAGTCATGGATGCGTGCGTGTTCAGAAATGGCGGGAGCTTGCATATTATATTGCCCAAAATGATAGTGCTGCTTATGCTCCCGGGAAGAAGATTCCCTACGATATAGATTCAATTAAGATATGGGTAGCCAACAGGAGCCGCAAGCAAATCATCGTGAAAAACAAAATGCCTTTGTTCATTGAATATTTCACCTGTGAGGGTAAGAACGATAAAGTGGTGTTCCATGAAGATATTTATGATGATGACAAGATGTATGCTGAGAAATATTTTGCTAACAAATAGCTATGAAAAATCTATTGCTTTTATTCTTATGTGCCGGACTATTTTTAGGTAGTTCCAAAGCGCTAGAGAAGGATAAATCTGCACAAGGAACGGCAGGAACACAGTCAAAGCTCAGGTATGGTATTGCGAGCTATTATGCAAAAAAATTCAGCGGGCGTTTAACTGCCACCGGCAGCGTATATGATCCAAATAAATACACGGCAGCCTGCAACGTGCTTCCACTCAGAACCTGGATCAGGGTCACAAACCTGAGAAATAACAAGTCTGTTATCGTAAAAGTCACCGACCGCCTGCATCGCAACAACAAAAGATTGGTGGATCTTTCATTTGTCGCCGCAAAGGAACTTGGTTATGTTTCGAGAGGACTAACAAAAGTGCAGGTAGAGGTATTGAGAAATTATAGTCCTCCAAAATAGCCTGCTTGTTTAAAACTCTTAGTTCTCTTTTTTGGTTAAAAATCATTCCTTCTTTTCTCCGCTGTTGATTAATTAATTTTATGCTTTCAAAGTAAGAATCTACTTTTGTTTCAAGCAAAATGAGTAGTTATGAAAAAAATACTTTTACTTGTTCTAAGCCACGCTTTTTTTATTCTGTCTTTTGCTCAAACTCAAAACTATACCAAGGCAAAAGGTCTTGGGTTCAGTTTTATCTTAAATGATTTTCAAACTGCGTCTGACATTAGGGCCAATGGGCTGGTAAGCGTCCTTAAGGATAAGAACCTTTTTAATTTCCAAAGATTTCATCCGGGGATGGCTGTCAATTATCTTTCAGGTCTGAGTAAACACGTTGATTTCATTTCTTCTCTTGAAGCTTCTTTACTTGACTATCCAGTAAAGAACCAGTTGTCTTTTAATTCCAACACTTTGTTATTAGAAGCAACATCCAGCCTCAATATCAAGTTACTTAGCGACCGGTATTGGTTAACACCCTATTTTGACATAGGTGTGGGCGCGAGCAAATACAAAAAGTATTTTGCTGCGTTTGCTCCGGTAGGTGTCGGTCTCCAGGTAAATATTCTAAGGCAGGTCTTTATTCTTATCAATTCCCAATACAGAATACCTGTTACTGAAAATGCAAGTTATCACTTCACGCACAGTTTGAGCGTTGTTGCCAATCTCAAGGAAAAAGTAGAACCAGCTAAGGTTGTTGAGGTCATACCAATTCCCGTAGTCACCGATCGTGACGGTGATGGAATTGTCGATAGTCTTGATGCATGTCCTGATGAAAAAGGTCTTGCAGCTTTTGACGGTTGCCCCGATAAGGATGGAGATGGCATTCCCGATAAAGATGATAAATGTCCTACCATACCCGGGCTGGCTAAATACCAGGGCTGCCCAATTCCTGATACTGATCGAGACGGTATAAATGACGAAGAAGATAAGTGTCCAAATACTCCCGGCGTTGTAAGATACCAGGGGTGCCCGATTCCGGATACGGATGGGGATGGTGTGAATGATGAGGAAGATAAATGTCCGAATGAAAAAGGCCCCGCTTCAAATTATGGATGTCCGGTGATCGACGTGGTCGTTGTTGAAAAAGTAAACAAGGCTGCTCAAAATATTTTCTTTGCAACGGGGAGCGCGAAACTTCTTCGTAAATCATTTCCGTCGTTAAAGGATGTAGCCCAGGTTATGAAGGACAATCCGTCTTATTCAATTCAAGTGGACGGGCATACAGACAATACAGGAAATGATGAACTGAATCAAAAGTTGTCTGAGAGCAGGGCAGGCGCCGTGAAAAAATATCTCGTTGACAACGGCATCGACGAAGCCAGGATAAATTCAGCAGGGTATGGTGAAACGAAACCTATTGCCGACAACAATACCAGTGCCGGCCGTTCAAAGAACCGCCGGGTTGAAATGACGCTAAAAAATTATTAAGCTCTTAGTTTAGTTGATTGCTGAAAAAAAAGAGGCTGTCTCACAAAGGCAGCCTCTTTTTTTTATTGCAAAACTTCCGAGGGTTTTATTTACAAATAGCGGTAGAAAATTTTGTGATAATGAGATGCCATTGGATTTTAATATTGCATTTATTATGGTCGATAACCGACGATTCCAATGGCAATATGGTCCAGCGCAGGCATTTTGACCTTCGTGTTGCCACCTAAACTTTTTAGATTATGAGTTTCTAAAACTTTACCGGTTACAGGCGAATAGGCACTCACTTTATAATTTCCTCTCGGGAGGTCTATAATAAAATAACCCTGGTTTCTTCCATCGAAGTATAATGCATATTCTTTGCCTGCATTCGCAAGACAATAATATTCCAGGCCGGGGGCATGGAATACCAGGCAGGCAGCCGGCCTCATTTCAATAAAATTGAATTGCTCTAAAAACGATCTCAAATGCCGAAGCTGTTGTCGCAATTCTTTACTGCCACCGCCCGGAGATTCTTCTCCCTTTACCCTGTTTGCAGTCCCGGTGCCATCTTCTTTTCCAACATAAAATGAATAGTCAAGATTATTAAATATCCCGCCGCCATTGAGCATAAACGTCCACGCCTGTTTTAAGTAAGTGGAATCTGCAATACCCGCGAATC
>JBDSGZ010000236.1:0-5012 GCA_039918735.1 Ginsengibacter sp. | reverse complement strand
ATCGAATCCCACGCCCTCGTCAATATGTATTGAAATAGTCCGGCCAATTCTTCATTTACAAATTGAAGAAATTCGTTGACATTAAAATTCGATTGCGCATTTTCAGGATTCTTCCAGCAAAGAAAATAGCGAATTGCGTCTGAAGGTACCGGCGTATGATTTACAAGATCATTCCCCCAGATGGCATGACCACGGCTTGTTGAAAATTTAGAATTTTCAAGTGTAAAAAAGTGATTCGGCAATAAATAGTCAAAAGGACGAAACTTGCCTGGTTCAATTGCAAGCACAAGACCGGCAACCATGTAGGGAACGCTACAATCTATTCCGAAACTTGCAACCGTTGTGATTCCGGATTCTTTATCAAAAGGATTTTTTTCGTTATTAAATTTATTCTTGTATAGCTCACCGCAGAACAGTGAATAAATATACAATGCAGTGTAGGTGAAAACGACATGCGGAACACTGTCTCCCTGAATGCTGACCTCAATGCCATAATTTCCGGGGTTTGTCATTCTTACAAATTTGCCCTGGCGGTCAAGATACTTTTTCGCTATCGAAATAAACTCCTCGCCAATTCTCATACTTTGAAGGTGGCTAAGCAGCCTGTCTTTGTTATTGATACCAAGATATAGGTCTGCACTGTCTATCTTTTTCAAAGGGTAGTCGCCTTTTCTAAAAGTCGCATCGCCCAAGTCCATGGGCCGGTACTGAGTTCCACATTCCTCACATTGGTAACTACCTGTTGACGATCCGCAACCGGGACAGTTCCCGAGAACCCAACAGCCTGCGAGATAGCAGTCCTCATCCGGAGAATATTGATACTTTTCAGGAACTAATTCCGATAATCCATTTCGACGTAATTCGTCCACAGCTTTTTTAAAAAACACTATGAAATCTTCTTTATAAAATGGATCAACCGGGTTGATGAATGCATCATATTTAATTTCGAGCGCATCCAAATCACTCTTCATGCGATCGTGGAATTCATTGCAAAGATCTTCTTCCTTCCTACCTGTTTGCCATGATTTTAAATTCATGTAAGATTCATAAGAATCCGACCCGAAAAAGATTGCAGCCTCACTACCGTTTCTTCTTTGTGCTCTTGCCAGCACATCGATCTTTAGATAGGGGCCCGCCAGATGTCCCAGGTGAAGTCCTCCGTTCGGTGTAGGCATAACGGGAACCAATAGATATTTTTTTGTTCCTTGCGGAAGGCGTTGAAATGATCTGATCAAAATTTCGGGAAAAAATTTTTACTTGTTTAATAATTATTTTATTACCGGAGAGCTTACGCCATCCATGACGGCATTTACGAAACCCGCTAATTCAAACGTTTCTGTTAGCCCCGTGCATACATGACCTTTGCGCACATGGAACTTTCCTTTTGCGGATTCCATCACAACAGCGCCCACCGTTTCTGACCTCCTGATATTGCCTTCGGCATGAGCACAAATTCCTACAGGATATAAACTGTGGTCAGCAAAAATCTCAAACAGCATTTTGGCATCTAAATTTTCCAATTCCTCAGGCAACAATTGTTGTAAGAGTTTTAATCTTTTAATAGAAGAATTTTTAAACAGGAAATGTATTGTGTCTTTCTCTTTCAGTTCATCATGCAAAAAATGATTGGTATGAAAAAGCAGAGGGGCTTCTAAAATTCTGAATTCCGTTGGTGTAAATTCTACGTTGATCAATTTCTTTCCATCACCAATCAGGAAGCTTCTTGAACTGCTTATCTTAATTCTTTTTAACTCGGAAATGCATTCCTCGACTGAGGACAATCCCAATAAATGTCTCACTAACAAATAAGGCGATACACCCGGTTGCCAGCCATCGGACATTACCATGTTGATATTGATGGAAAGCCCATGAGTATTCATTCCAAGATAACCAAGCAAGCCTGCGAATCCATACATTAAAATCCCAGGCGAACTTTCATTCTCAGGAATGATCCTAAAAACACAGCCAAGGTCAGTCATATTTCCCGGGAGATCGATCGTTTGACCTGTAACTATTTCTTTGGAAGATTTTTGAAATCCAATTGTGCTACAGTCTCCTTCTAATATATCCTGTTCGTTGAAGCCAATTAGCTCCATCCTGATTTGCAACAATGCAGCATCCTCGTAAGTTATGCCAGCGCCTTCTGCAAGGCCTTTTAATTCCCTGGCAATTTCGGGTAGCTGCTCTTCGATGACGGCAACATGGCGTTGGACCTGATCTTTAATTAAGGAGTCTTCAAGAGGTGCATGGCGGATGGAATTTATGCGGGCTTTATTGTCATTCAAAAAATTATTTATATGGCTTCGCAACATGCTGCCATGCTGCAACCCACGTTGGTAGGAATTACCCTTCAGTATTATTTCAGGTACCGTGTTCAAGGCTTTATTTATATGATATCTTCCAATTCAATTTGCGAATGATCAGCGTTGAGAACCGCGTCAAGAGCATTTCCACCAGACTCAGATGTAAATTTTTGCCAGTTAAAAACAGAACTTTCATTTTCAATATCATAAACCTTTTTCCCCGCAAGGCAATTTATGATTTTAGCACTTCGCCATGCAACCAGGCTAAGGTTGGGATCTGCAACTCCGCGAACATGACGTGCCCCGTTTTGAATAAAGATTTTATTTTTCGCCGGACCATCCCATTGGATACAAAAATCCTCATTGATTTCAAAACCAAAATCAGTGGTTTTCAATCGTCCCATAATAGGAGCAAGAAATGCAGGAGGTTGGTATTCGAACCCGGTCGCGAAAATCACGATATCCGCATCGTGTTCATTAACTATTCCCGTGGTCGTATTCTCGCAAATCAGCGACCATCCATCGCCTTTCTTTTTAAAATCAATGACGCTATTGTTGAAATGCAACCTGGCAAATTTCGCTTTCCCTTCGATCAGGTCAATCTCATAGAGATTGCGATAAATATCTTCGAGAAGATCAAGATTGATTCCATCACTCGCCAGTGTTTGCTGAACAAGCAATTTTCTTTTTTCAACATCCGGCAAATGATAAAAATATTCGCTGTAGGAAGGTGTAAAGAACTCATTCGTAAATGGTGAATCATCGATAGGTAAAAAATTAGGCCTTCGAGATACCCATGAAACACTCGCAGGTAATTCAGCCCGGTTCAGCAACAGCTGGTTTACTAGCTCGGCACCACTTTGCCCGCCTCCAACAACAACGACCCGCTTATCAACAAAAGCGTTATTGTCCTTTATAAACTGGATGCCATGAAAAACAGTTGAACAAAGATGAGGGCGCACACAGGCAGGAACCTTCGCAGTCTGCCCCGCCGCTATTACAATGTTATTTGAAACTGATTCACCGCGGGAGTGCTGAAGCTTGAAATTATCGTCTTCAAAAACTACGCTTTCTACTTTTGTATCAAAATTCAGGTTGTCCAATGATTGACTTACCCATTGAAAATATTGATTGAATTCTCTCCGCTTCACCCTGGGAAATCTTGCCATCGCAAAACGATACATGCGTTTCTTATGCGCAAGAAAAGCGAGAAAAGAATGCTTACTCGTGGGATCAACTAGAGTGACTAAATCTTTCAACCATGACACCTGGATAGTAGCCTCAGGAAAGAGCATTCCCGGAAACCATTGAAATTCTTTTTTTGCATCAAAGAAGACGCTACTGATTTCTTTCACAGGATCCAAAAGAGCAGCTGTGCTGAGGTTGGAAGGACCGACTCCGATTCCAATAATGTCTGTGTTTGTTCTCATAAACGTTTGAGTTGAAAGAGTTGAAAAAAGAGCTGTTATTTATTTCACTGAAAGATATTTTTCTTTAATTGCAGGCCATTCGGGTCTCAGAACGCTGTAATAAATTGTATCGCGGCGGCGGCCAAATTGCATCAACGTATGACTTCTCAACGTACCTTCTTCAACCGCTCCAATTCCTTTCAGGCCCTTTCTTGCTTTCTCGTTTAAAAAATCTGTTTTAAATTCTACCCTTTCCATTTCAAGCATCTCAAAAGCATATTGCATGAGCAGAAATTTATTGCTCCGGTTTATGCCCGTTCTTTGAAACTGCGGCGCTAACCAGGTCCAGCCGATTTCAACTCGCTTGTCCCTGAATGAAAAATTTCCAAATGAACTGCTACCGGTGATGTTTCCTGAATTTTTATCAATAGATGTAAAAGTCACACGCGTTTTATTTTGCCTGTCATTGATGGCTGACACGATGAAATTCTCCAGGTCTTCTTCGTTGTTGATCGCAATCGCAAAATAGGTCCAGATGTTTTTATCAAATGCGATCTTCCTGTATTCATCTCTATCACTTACCATTAGAGGCCTTAAAATAACCTGGTCATTTTCCAATTGAAAATATCCATCAAAAAGTTGCGGGGCATTCGGGTAAATCATCATTGTTAATTTAGTTCATTTTTTAGAGAATAAAGCAGCAAGCTGATCAACAGATTTTACAGCAGCAAGATCCTGATCACTCAGTTCAAAAATATCTATGTTAAGCTTTCCAGTAAGTTTTGTGACGATGCGTATGAATTGTAACGAATTAATTCCAAGGTCCTCTTTCAGCAAGGCCGAGCCCGGAGGATTTGAAATTTTTTTCACTTCGAAAATAGCCTGGTTAATTTGAGATTCAACATCCATAGTTCTAAATGATATTAATTTAGATAAAGATTTTCGAGCTCCGTTCTATACTCCTCAATAATGCGTTTCCGGTGAAGTTTATCCTGGCTTGAAACGCGATTGCCGTTTTGGAAAAAACTCTCAGACGCAATAAAAAATTTAATCACTCTTTCATGCGGCTTCAACAATTGATTGATCCTTGCAATCTCTTCTTTCAGAACAAGACGATCTTCCTGAGCCTTTACCGGAACGATTAGTGCGACCAGGAAAGGATGCTCATCTCCATACACAACGCAGTGCTTTACTAGTTGCGACGTTTCCATTTTTTTTTCAACTATGGAAGGATGAACTTTAATGGCATTCGCCAACACAATAAGTTCCTTTAACCTTCCATTGATGTAGAGATATCCCT
>JBDSGZ010000235.1:0-14341 GCA_039918735.1 Ginsengibacter sp. | reverse complement strand
TGGAAGTATAAAGCGGAAAAATGTGAAGAGAGTTATCACGTTAACTTCTAACGTCCTTTCAGGTTTCACACCGACAGAAGTAAATGCTAAATTAAAATCTGCAATCGACAATTTCAAAAAAGTTTCTGCGGGTGTTACCATAGAACAAACAGGAGAGGGAGCACAACAAGCCGAGACAGGAGCGTTCCTTTTCAAGGCACTAATTATCGCACTAATGCTGATATTATTAATCCTGGTTCTGCAGTTTAATTCTATCAGTAAATCGGTAATTATTCTTACAGAAATTGTCTTTAGCGTGATAGGTGTGTTGCTTGGTTTTGGGATTACTGGTATGGAGGTGTCGGTAGTTATGACGGGAATTGGAGTTGTTGGTCTCGCGGGAATCGTGGTAAAGAATGGAATTTTAGTGATTGAGTTTGCGGATGAATTAAGAGCCCGTGGCATGAAGACAAGAGAAGCAGTGATACAGGCTGGTAAGACAAGGATTATTCCTGTAATGCTCACTGCATTGGCTGCAATCCTTGCGCTGATTCCTTTGGCAATAGGATTCAATATTAATTTCGTCACTATGTTCTCCGACCTTAATCCTCACATATTCTTTGGTGGGGATAGTGCTAGTTTCTGGAAGCCCCTTTCGTGGACTATCATCTTCGGACTTGCGTTTGCATTCTTTATGACTTTAGTAATTGTTCCGAGCATGTACCTGATCGCAGAAAGGTTAAAACGCCCTATGCGCAGGCAATATGGAGGCAGATGGATTTCTATCATGGGAATTCCGCCACTTATTTTCCTCTTTATATTACTGATGATTACAACGATGATTATCCATATCCGTGAGGCAGCAAGGAGAAGGAGAAAGATTGACAAGAATACAAATGAAAGGTGGGCAGGTAGCTGGTTTTAGCTCCCAATCCTTCAATGATCTGGATCGGAATCATTAAAAATTACCAACCATTTTCAGAACAATGTCAAAATAAAAAAGCCGCCCGAAAGGGCGGCTTCTATACAAGCAATTCGTAAAGAAAATCAATTAAAAATGGCCGGCTAATTATTCAAAGGCAATAATGCATAATTTTCGCCATATTCCAGCATTTGTTTAAAAAAACTTTCCGGGTATTCAATCTTTACATCAGTGATTTCACCGTCTTTCATTACCGGAATTAGCTTTGGCTGAATAAATCCTTTGTAAGGTTTTATGTTTAATGCTTTGTACCTCTGGAGAATTTCTTTATGAAGAGCAGGATCAACTTTTACTCCATATGTTTCTATTAGCTTTTTGCCTGCTTCATAATCTCCCTCTGATTTTATTCGCTGGATTTCTCTGAGAAGCTGTCCAAAAAGTCCCCGCAATTTTATATAGTTGCTTATACGAACGTATGTTTTACCATTCTTTTTTACGAATTCCACAACGTTTTCTTTTTTCCCCATTTCAAAAGCCCACCTGGCGATTAGAGCACGGTTGCGCATGTGTGCTTCTTCCAATTGAGATCCCGGATTCAGTCGCACAAGCTGCGTCATTAACCCATTTAGCATATATATGTCGTATTGTGCTAAACCTACCTCGTTGTTTGGCGCCACTTTAAGATCCACCAGCTTATCGTCCATTATGTAGTAGAGTCCCACCAGGTCCGCCCGTGCCTCTTCAAGAGCAGATGCATAAGTCTTTAATGTTTGAGCCGGTGTTCCCACTCCCGGATTTATTTGACCTGACGCATGCCCTATTACTTCATGCATATCTGTGTGCAAATCTGATGAGAGATTTCCCCATTTTTTGATGCGTTGTTTTATCGTATCATTTAATGCAAATTCGTCCATCATTCCACTATTAGCTGACGCGACATTATAAGAATATATGATGTTGGTCAGCGACACAGATTTTGATCCATGCTCTTTTCTTATCCATTCGTTATTTGGCAGATTAATTCCGATAGGCGTGCTCGGTGCAGCATCGCCGCTTTCCATGATTACGGTAATGGCTTTCGCAATGATGCCCTTTACATTTTTCTTTTTGTGTTCGGGCATCAAAGGGGAATGATCTTCGAACCACTGGGCCTGATCAGCAATTGCCTGGATGCGCTTCGTTGCTTCCATATCTTTCATAGAAACAATGCCTTCAAAAGCTCCCTTTCTTCCGAGAGGGTCAAGGTAAACTTCTATGAATCCGAGCACGGCATCCAACCTGCTATTGACATCGTTGACCCAGGCAATATTATACTCATCAAATGTTTTCAAATTTCCCGTTTTAAGAAACTGGATCAGCAATTGAAATGCTTTTTTCTGCTGATCATTTTCCGCCACAGTCGTTGCTTTATCGAGCCATTCAATCATGTGATCAATTGCGGCTCCATACATGCCACCTGACTTCCAAACTTTTTCAACTACTTCGCCTTTTTCTTTTAGCAACTTGCTGTTGAGCCCCCACATAGGATGGTCACCTTTTGAATCAAACTTTGAATAAAAATCTTCTACTTCTTTTTGCGTGACTCCTTCGTAATAGTTTACAGATGATGCTTTAACGTTGTCAATGTCAGCAGCAAGATTTACGAGCTTAGGCTCTATTGAAAGATCGTAAACAAGCGGCTTCACCCTGGTGATAAATGAAGCAACGGTTTCGTCAGCAGTTCTTGGAAGCAGGCTGGAGTCAGATGCTTTGATCACACTTTCAAAATAGTTAGCCGGACAGGCTGGAATAAACTTATCTTTTGCATAATGATGGTGATAGCCGCTACTAAACCAAAAACGTCCACAATATTCTTCAAATTTTTTCCAATCTTCACTATTTCTTTTACCGGAATAAGTCTTATAAGCTGCTTCAAGTGTTTTACGAAGTAAAAGGCCATACTTACTATGCTGATCATAAATAATGTCTCTGCCACAGAGCGTTGCCTGTGATAAATAATAAGCCAGCTTTTTTTGGGGAAGTGAAAGATTGCTGAACCCCGGTACCTGGTAACGAAGCAATTGAAGATCAGCAAATGATTCTGCTGCCACTTTGAAGGTTGTGTCATACTCAGCCGCTGCCGAATCAATTTTGGCAATAGATGTATCTTGTTTTTCATAAGGAGATACATCGCTATTATTGCAGGAGGCGAATATGGCCAATAAAATAATTGGACTTATTAAAAAACGGAAGGACGGAATCATATTTTTTTATGATAAATATAGCGCATTCATAAAAACGGGGCGTCGTTACGCATGTGAAAATGGAAATAGAATCCTTCTGAAATTTAATGCGATCCTTGCCGATGCAAAACGACAAATCTTTAGTCATTGTTTGGGTTTGTTCTGCAATCCTAATAAACCCCATTATTAAAGTTTCACTTGGTAGAATAATTTGGAAAATTGTTAATTTAGCCTAGACTTGAACCATTCCTTTGAGTATTTGAATACAATAGATGCTGGGATACATTTGTAAAAGATGGAGATGAAGTCACTGATCTAGGGAACTTAACAAGAACCATGAAGATTGCTAATCCTGAAAACGATAGTGACTATACCCGGCACTACTTGGATGATAATAAGAATGGCAATAAAATAAAGGTTATAGTTCTAAAGGACTATTTGAAACAAAGATTAGGTTTGGAATTTAGACCGAGAAATAACAAATAACATCCCATTTAATATGAGTAAAAAAAGATAAAGGAAGATGTTGTAAAATTAGATATGACTTTTAAAGAAAAGCTATCAAAAAGGATTTATGTACCTCTTTATCGAAATTACATAAGAACCAGAAAGAAAATAATATTGGAAAAAGAATTAGATAAATTATTTAGATGGTTACTTGCTCAAGGTGAGTGTGAATGGGTTGAGTATAAATTAAACTTCCATTCACCGGAAGAAATAGGACAAGATTTATCTGCTTTATCTAATGGAGCGTGTTTAAAAAAGGAGAGCAGAGCCTATTTAATATTTGGGATTAAAGAAGAAAATGAAAAGTTTGATATTCCCGGTACAGGCTTTAAACCAAAATCTAAGAAGATCGGGAATGAGCCATTGGAAAATTGGCTTGTTCAACAGCTAAGCCCCAAAACGGATTTCGTAATTCATGAATTTGAATTTAAAGAAAGCATTAACATCGTAATATTTGAGATACATCCTGCTCAAAATGTACCACTTGAATTTCAAAGAAAATCTTTCATTAGAATTGGAAGTGTAAGTAGAGAACTTAGGGAATTCCCGGATAAAGCTCGTCAGATTTGGTTAAATAGAAACTTAAATCCATTTGAACTTGAAATAGCAAAAAATAATTTGACTGCTTCTGAAGTTGTTAATTTATTAGATACAAGCGGATATTTTCAAATGATGAAATTACCTTACCCAGTTACACAGAAATCTGTACTTGAAAAATTCGAAAGTGATCGATTAGTAATTTGGGATAAAGGTTCATATAGTATTACTAATTTAGGAGCGTTATTATTTGCCTTAGAATTCGATAGATTTCCGAAAATTTCGAGAAAGAAGATAAGAGTTGTTCAGTTTGAAGGAAGAAATAAGCTTAAAATTATAAGAAATCAACAGGGCATGCGAGGTTATGCCATTGGGTTTAATGGACTAATGACATATATAAACGGCTTACTGCCTACTAATGAAATAATTTAAAGACGCTTTAAGAGAGACTTTTACAATGTATCCACCTATAGCATTGAGGGAATTAGTTGCCAATGCTATAGTACATCAAGACTTTTATGAAAAAGGCGACGGCCCATTAATTGAAATCTATGAAGATAGAATTGAGATTGTAAATACAGGGTTACCAACAATTCAAACAAACCGATTTATAGATGAATTTCAAAGCAGAAATGAAATCTTAGCAGATTTAATGCGAAGATTAAGAATTTGCGAAGAATTAGGAAGCGGAATAGATAGAGTTATTTCGCAAGTCGAAATATTTCAATTGCCCGCTCCTAAGTTTTTAGAGCAAGAAAAACATACCAGGGCGATAATGTATGAACATAAAGAGTTAAATGACATGGATAAGGAGGACAAGATTAGAGCATGTTATCAGCATTGTTGTTTAAAGCACGTTAGTAATTTATCAACTACAAATCAAACCCTAAGAGAACGTTTTAAAATTGACGAGGCAAATTCTGCCATAGTATCAAGAATCATAAAGGATACAATAGATGCCAAATTTATCAAACCTGAATACCCAGAAAGTTCTTCCAGAAAGTTTAGTAGATATGTTCCATTTTGGGCATAGTCTTATTTGATAGAAAATGTTCAAAACCCTGTCAAATCTGTGCAACTATCTAATATTCAATTAGTTTTTTATTTGATGGTTATTTGATAAATGTGTTAACAATATGTGAATACCACTTATTTTAAGTGAAAGCTAAGAACTTTTTTTATTGACAAGACAAGCAACGGCAAAGCATTAAATATAAGTCCAGCAAGACGTTGAAAACTGATCTAATATGGTTATCTATGATAACATAAATCAAAAGTATATTTTAGAACTTATCTTAAAAAGGGCAAGAATATAAGGCTTCAGTGCTTCGCTTCTAAATATAGAAATAGGCTTTTGTTACCTTACGATGCAAACGTCGATAGCATTGATTACTAAATCAAAAAAATGAGGGAGAAGAAAAATTCTGCGTAAGAGCTTAAGTGAAATTAAGTTTTAATTTCAATTCGTTGAAAGCAAAAAATCTATAAAGTATAAAACTGCCAGTCTATCAAATAAATGAAAAAGTAATGTTGCTGGAAACGAAATTTGTAAATCATTAAAAAGACGGCACTATACTACCCTGTGGGAAGGTGTACATAGTCCCCATGATTTTATATTTAATAAAATTCAAAGTAACGATCATGAAATTAAAAATCACCTCTTTGGCGCTGCTGATATTTATCACTTTTGCAAGCGACTCACAAACGAAATCAGAAAATTTGTTTTACATGGTGAATACACCGGAATCGTTTGAAAGTTTTAAAATGAATGTTTCACAAATATCTATAGTTTGCCCACAGACTTTCCAGGTGAGCAAAGAAGGGGTACTTACAGGATCAGTTGATCCGCGAATAATGTCCATAGCCAAAGCGAATAAAGTAAAAGTAATACCCCTGATTGTGAACCCTGGCTTCATTTCACAATTACTTCATGATATTGTATCAAATCCCATTGCACGGAAGCGATCAATTGAAATGATGCTGGAATATGCCAAACGATATAGTTTAGATGGATGGCAGTTCGATATGGAAGGCCTTAATATTTCGGACAGGGATAATTTTACTTTGTATTTCAAAGAAACGGCTGCGGCGTTGCATAAAGCGGGTCTCCAGCTATCAGCGGCGCTCGTACATGCAACGGAAGATGTAGGTGGCCCTTCTGCATATCACCGGTTTTTATATGAGAACTGGCGGGCAGGTTATGATTTTAAAGAGCTGGCTGAAACCGGGGATTTTATATCCATCATGGCATACGATCAACATACAAGGCGCACCACCCCCGGTCCCGTTGCAGGCACAAAATGGGTAACACAAGTAGTGGAATATTTGTTATCCAAAGGAGTGCCACCGGGCAAATTATCACTTGGAATACCCAGCTATTCTGTTCATTGGTTCACAGATTATTCCGAGGAGAGAGGTGGATTTTCAAACGGGAAACAAATACGTTACAACGCCCTTCAATATTTACTCGGCCAAAACAATGCCACCCCAATATGGAATGAGAATGCGGGATGTAACTATGCCGTTTGGGAAAATGGTGGAACATTTGAATATGTGTTTATTGAAGATGGCCGCTCTTTAAAGCAGAAGCTTGATATTTTGCAGAAATATAAACTGAGAGGAATATCAGTATGGGTAGCTGGCAGCGAGGGCCCGGATTTCTGGACGGTATTACAGCAGGAAGTTTCAAGGAAATAAAATTTTTAAAATTCCATATGGGAAGTGAAGGCGGGTGGCGAAGTTACACTTAGCGGAAGTTTCCAGATCTCGAATTTCTCCGTCCGTAATGCAGTCACAGTTATTTATTCACTGCATCATTCGCAGTGGCTTGTTATTTGACTACTTGGGTGAAAATATCCGTTGTAAATCTAAATATCCGGTGAAAGAAATAATAAGCATAACACTGGCGTTTTAGGTAACGATCGATTGAAAGCAAAAAAATTATGATTCACTATTTCATCAGAAACGGGAAAACGGAAAGTGGTCCATTCACAAAGGACCAATTGAAAAATAAAACTCTGTCAGTAGAAACTCCGGTTTGGTTTGCCGGATTACAGGAATGGACTACTGCGGGAGAAGTGTACGAATTAAGAGATATTTTCCTCGGGAAAAATTCTGAAACTAAATCTCTGAGGAAAGTGGTATCACGGTTTTTTAATAATCTCTTTAGAAATTCCGACAACAAAAAAAATTATCAACTCATGTTGAGCAGAGAAAGAAAACAACCTTAATAAGGGAATACAGTTTTTCCAATGAGGCTGTGTTTTAGAAGTGAATCCATTTCACTCTTTATATGCTCAAAATACTCTTCGTCAAAACAAACTAATATCACCTTTTGAATTTTGAAAGAATGCAATAAAAATTTGGTGATAGTATATACTGCAATTTTTGCAGCCAGATCTTTAGGAAACCGATATACACCCGTACTAATTCCCGGAAACGCAACGCTGGTGCAATCATAAAAGCTCGCAAGTTTCAGCGAATTTTCATAACAATCGGTAAGTTTTTGCGACTCCTGGTTTTTGCCCCCATTCCAAATGGGCCCGACGGTATGAATTACATATTTGGCTCTGAGTTTTCCTGCAGTGGTTATAACGGCTTCGCCAGTCGCACAACGACCCTGCCTGTCTACAATTTTTTTGCATTCCTGTAGTATTGTATTTCCACCCGCGCTATGAATGGCGCCATCCACACCTCCGCCTCCCAGCAGTGCACTGTTGGCAGCGTTTACAATCGCATCAGCGTATATCTCAGTGATATCGCCTTTCAGTACCTCTATTTTCTCTAATGTTTTTATCATTAGACTCCCGCCTCCGACCTGGCAAGTTCTCCTTCATCTAAATCCTTAAGAGGTTTTGGTTCCATGTTTACGGAAGGGTCTTTTTGAATATCTTTTAGCGCCTCGTCCTGGGCCCTTTTTATTTTTTCTTCCTCCACGGATGATTTTTTATCAGAGTTTGGTTCAGTCATAAAATGTTTTTAATAAAGGATAACACATTTAAAATTATGCCAACACTTCCGCCGTACGTTCAAAGTCGGGGGTTTGCAAAAAAATAATGAAGCCCATCTCATGAAATGAAATGAGTGGAGCCATAAGAATATAAAAGGCAACCTTATTTTAGTGAAACCTGGGCAGGCGCGTGAGTTTGAATACTGGAATGATTTTGAGGAACCGTTTGAGTTGGATGAGAATTACAAGTTCCAAGTGCGTAATAAATAATTATAAAAGCAACTATAGTCCCCAGGCAACCTCCACCTAATTTTTTTGCACCCCAACCAGCAATGAGCGCACGGAATAATTTATTCATTGTAATGTTTTAAATGTATTTGTTAGCTATTATTTTATGCCACCAATTAAGCCTCGAAAAAAAAACCAAGGGAGACATCGTGGTATAATCCACAGTTAAAAATATGGAATAAAGCCCTTTAGAAAAATACTTTTTTTGTCATACCGCCACTCCCGCTTATGGAGGTAAAATAAAATAACGTCAGCCGCGTTATCCATGCACCCTAAATTCCATTTATTATTTATGAAACACATTTTCACAACCTTATGTTTTATAATGAGTGTAACTCTAAACGCTCAAACAAAATATATAAACCCTAAAACCCCCGCCCCTATTCTTGCTGACATTGAAAAAGTAGCTGCTGATTATTTCAATCATTTCGATGGTATCAAAGGAGAAAAAATTTCTGAAACGCCTAACATTGTGGAGTATGCCAGCAAAATAAATCCGGTGGGAGCATTAGAAAGTACAATCATGCAAATTAAAAGCCTTGATAATTGCTATAGCTGGGAAGCGTTGATGCTTGACACTGAAAAGTATGAGGAGGCAGTATCAAAATACAAACTTCTTTACAAACAACTTCTTGGTGCCAAAATCAATTTTGATAAAGGCCAGTCATTTCGATTGACTGGCACTTATGATACGCCTGATGAATCGAGGAGTTTCGCTTCTTCAATTTTTGGTATTGAAACCAGGAGCGAAGAATTAAAGCGATTTAAAGTCGAAGTTGCTCTTAGTTATTCGATGCCTGAGTGGAGTGTAAAACTATACCTGTATGAAAAGGAAAATGATGAAGATATACGGCCTACCGTAAACAATGATTATTAAAAGCGTACACTTTTTATTTTTTCAATCGCTCATAAAACTCAACGCCTGTTGTGCCGTCTGCGTTTTCGAGCATTTGCTTAAAATTATCTGTCCCATCCATTTCTATTGTTACGTCAAAAGACTTTCCTGCGATAATTGAATACGTAGAGTTCAAATCGGTTTCTGTAATGAGTGATTCACTCTTTGGCTCAAAAGTGCCGAAGCCAATTCCGGTGTGAGTATTCGAGGCTGAATCTTTGAACGTGTGTCCGAACATAAAGTAGCCTCTATAGAACGTTTTGTACTGAGTTCTTTGATTCATCAACGTATCGTTGCCTGGGGTAACTTTATAAGATTTTGTTTCTTTCCAAACTCCATCCAGTGGAGAAGTTTGATCGGTGCCTACTCTTCTGTATTCTTCGGTTAATTTATTTTTTACGCTGTCAATCATAATTTCAGGAATCACTTGTGTATAACCGTCGGAATTTTTTTGAATATCTAACCTGTAAACATTTGGAGATCCGACTCTTGAACTGCTGGCACTATAAATAACGTCTTCAACGACCTTCCCACTTTCGACTGAGTAGGAACCCACCCCGAAGGCAGATACCGAATCGCCCGGATTTACCTGGCTGTACATGAAAAACTCATCCGTATATATTTTTAACTGTTTCAAGCCGGTCAGCTTGGCATCCTTTGCCCCATCATTGAGAGTTTGGGATTGCATGATGTATGCTCCCTTCATGTCAAGAGATTTTTCGCTAGTGTTACAACTAAAAAAAGCGAATACAATTAAACCCAGAATTATATTTTTCATAACTGTAGTTTTTAATGTGTATTCAATTTAATTTAAAAAATTGGTAAGTACAATTAACTACCCACTATATTGATGTGAATACCCATAAAAACCCAACATTGGTTCATTTTAGAAAATATTTTCTTAAAACCAATTGTTTTTGCACTTGCCGATAGAAGATATAGTAGTGTGCAGAATAGAAAAATTTTCCTAATCAGTAACCGGATAACCCTTGGATATCCAATCCGTTTTTATGTTGTTCGGTATATTCAGCAGGTGATAGTCAGTGAACTGCTCGCTTTGTAAATAGGCGATTGCCGGTCTCACATTAGGACAACGGGCAAAAGGACAACAGCCACAATAAATAACGATATTGCTCGATTTCGGAAGCTCGCTCAGCTTCTGTTTGAATTTGGTCATATTCGCTTCTTCATTCACGCCACCGATATCAATTGAATTAGGAATGATAGCACCTGGTCCTACGCTTATTAGCACAGGAATATCCTTGTTCGACTTTATTATGTTGGCCAGGTCAGCCGGTTCAACTAATTGGTCTTTCGTCCAGTTTTCGGGTTTCTGAGCTGATGAATGATTACACGCAGTTATAAGCAATAGAAGTGTAAGAGAGTAAATAGAGAAGACAGATTTCTTCATCGGTTTTGATTTAGTGTTCAAATAATTCAATTGATTTGGCCAATGAGATTGCAAATTTCCTAATTTTTATTCAATGGTACGAGTTTCGCAAATGCATTGACATTTTGCAAATGGCTTTACATGATTCCGTAATTCAGTACACGTCGAATATATTGCTTATCCTGTATGATCCACGTCACTTCATAACTTCCGGAATTATCTTTTGAGAACACATACAGATAAATCCTGTTCCCATCTTTGGATTTGTAGATGCCATTCGTGGAGCGCTGCACACCATTATCACTGTAAGTAAAATTCAGATTAAAGAGGTCAGCATAGGCAGCCTGCGGAATACTGACAGAATCATTATTTATGGTAAGCGTAATGTTTGAAACGTAAGTCTTTGGCATGCTTCCGTATCCTCCATAATAAGTTCTTTTATCAATCCTGGTGAGATATTTATCGTCGTAAGTGAACTTGTGTTTTGATGGATCAAAACGCTGTGTAGTGATAGTCGCCTTGATGCCATCTCCTTCGAACGCCATAAAATCCTTCCCAAATGCTGTAAAGGGGATTTTTTTAAATTCTTCTTTCCCTACACTTTCTGAAATTCCTCCCAGGGTAAATGCTGCCAGATCTTTTCTGATTTCGCCAGGTGGCAACTTAACAAATGACTCGTTTTTTTTTCGTGTGTCCTGGTAGTCCAGGTAAGGTTGAGCGGTCGCTATGAAGACCATTAATGATGTAACCGCTGTAAATAGATATTTCATGATTTCCCCATTCGGTGAAGACTAAAAATAAATGAATGTAGGTTAAGGAAAATTAAAATTATGAATGCATTTTACTCAAAAGAATTATTGGATGATACTATTATCGGGACGGTTGAAAAAATGATCAACCGCCTTATTGAATTTATCTTTTTGATCTCTAAGCGTAGCATGGCCGGAATTAGGAACCACCCAAAGTTTTGCATTTTGAATATTTTCGGCAATTAGTTTTGTATGCGAAAGTGTTATGATATCATTATCACCGCACATTATCAACGAAGGACACTGGACCGAATGCAACGATGGTAACGAAATGTTTGGTTGAAACCAATCAAGCAGGAATATTTTCCAATTATTCCTATCCTCATCTGTCACGTGTTGTTGTCCTCTTTCTTTTTCGTAGTGTTCCTTGCTTTCGTTCCACAGCGAAGGCACGAATGCAGTGGAGTCTACCCACAGGTTAGCGCCGGTGGCAGCAAGTTTGATTACTTTTTCAGGGTGCCTCATTGCTAATAAAAGCGCATTGATACCTCCATCGCTCCAGCCGATGACATAAGCTGAGTCAATATGTAGTGCATCCAGCAACGCAGCTTCATCGTCAGCCATCATTTCAAAACTTAGTGAGTCAGCCCTGTCTATCGTCTTTCCCTGGGCACGGCTGTCAGCAACGATTACTTTATAATTTTTTGAGAAATAGGGGATGTTTTCGGAGAAACTTTCTATGCTTCCAGCATTACCGTGAATCATTAAAAGTGGCTTCCCTTTCCCATATATTTCGCAGTAGATTTTAATGCCCCGAACGTTGTAATATTTTCCTGCTTTCGGGTTGCTACCATATTGGATCTCGTTTCCTGAACACCCCGGAAATACGATGATAATAAAGGCAATGGTAAATGAAAAGAGAATTCCTGTTTTGAAATTCGTTTGGGTACGTGGTGTCATAAATTTTCTAATGTACTTTTTAAATAGTAGCAGACATGATGACAACGAATAATTCCCTGTGATACCAGCGCGGACTGCAGCGTTGCATTTTTACTTTTATTAAGTCGACCCCTTTAATTTCCACAGCTAATTATCCAATAGCCTTAAACACTGCTGCCTGTAACAAATCAATCGCCGCATTTGCAGCCTTTTGAGCCATTGCTTTTGTCACGATTGCTACACTATGTAATTCAGATTCAAGAATTTTTTTTTCATCCGCAAGTCTTTTCAGAAAAAATTCCTTATCAATTTCTTTATCTATCATCAGGCTGGTGAGCAATTCCACTCTGAGTTTCCTGTCTTGAAAATAATTAGTTGCTGTTTCTTTGATGCTGCCCCAGTCATCTTTAGCAGTTTTCTTAATCGCCTGGAGCATCTGGGCGAAAACTTCATTTATATCGAATGCCATGTTAGTTTGTTTTATTTTTTTAAATAAATTTCCATAATTATTTCAATGATCGCTCGGCAACATATAGCGGTTTCCAATAGCCTGCAAGTGTTGCCTGGTATGCTTTTATTTCCCCATTCGAGAGTGTCTTGTGTTCTTTATGATATTCTTTGGCCTCGTGAAAAGCATCTTTCAGATTCTTGATAATTGCAAGAAAGTCATCGTTCTTGACTCTTCCCTGGTTTATCAATTCGATTGAATTTATTTCAGCCTCCAAATCGTTATAGCGAGCCTGGATCCTATCATAATTTCTTGCTGACAGTTCTTCTCCGAGCAAATCAATATATAACCTGTCAGTCGCTTTGGCCGCATCTGTGATCTGTGTTTCCAGCCTGGCGTTATACTCCGGAACAAGTGTAACACGGCAGGAGCTAATTAGAAAAAGGAGGAGAAAAATCGCGGGGAATTTTCGTTGTATTACTCTTTGCATAAAAATTGGTTTTGATTGAAATGAGGATTTATGAATGTCCTATTAACTTTAAATTTGTGGATCGCCTTTCAGGTACTCACCTGTAACTCTCTGATAAGCATCGGATGTATTTCTGGCTGCGAAGCCATCAATCCTTAATTGTTGTCCAACAGCATTCAGCAGTCTCTGCAATTTTTCTGCGTCAGCCTGGTATTTTTTAGTAGCAAAAGCAACATTCTTTCCTAGTCTTTTAATTACTGAAATTGTATCTTTTTCTCCAGCTATTGCGATTTGTAATTCACTCATTCGTCGAAGTATAACCGCAGTTCCGATTTGAGAAGAAACGGCCTGTGGGTCGAAAACGCCATCCTTCACGAATTTACCTTTCGAATATTGGTTTGATCCACTCCACAGATATGGGGAATTGATATTTTTCTTGCGGTAGCCAAATCCATTATATTTTTCAAAACAATATAGCATCCCTGCGACGCTCCATTCGGTCCATTGAGAAAATCCTTCAAGCGTCAAGGCATCCACAGCACTGTCGAAAAAACTAAAAGGAGGGTTTCCTTGTTTGGGGTATCCTTTAGGAACACGAACTGTTCTCGCTGACAGCGGATCCCCATTATGTAAATGTTTGTTGAAGTTGCAGCTACATTCCATGAGGTGTACAATGCCTATAAAATACCAGGGAACTCCGGTTGCTGAAGCTATTTCCTCATATTGAGGCTTTCCGGCAACTATTGTTTCCACGCACCGATTAACTTGTGGGTATTTTGATTCTCTGACAATGCAACCGTCAAACAGTCGCTGGTAATCAGCTTTTAGAATTTCTGAAAAGATTGCCATAAAATTAATTTAGTGCGTCAATTTTAGGCGGGTTTCTTCGGGGAGCAACAGTTATGAAAAATTAGCGCCTATTTTTAATACGGGAAATCAGCGGCTGTAATTTTTTTGAAAAGGTAGGGATTTTTTGTTTTCGAAACGTATTAAAAAAGCAACTCAAAAAAATGACGAATTGATTCTGGAAGACTGTTTTTAATAATA
>JBDSGZ010000234.1:0-6053 GCA_039918735.1 Ginsengibacter sp. | reverse complement strand
ATGCAAGAGTTTTTCATGGCACCGCCGCGGATGCAATTAGTAATGAGAAAGTAAAGTCTTGGAAAAACCCAACAGGTGGTTACATTCATGCTTTGCACGAGGGCGAGTGGGGTGCGTTTCATTATCGTATAACCGGTAAAGATGAAAATGGAAACCTTACTTATACAGGTGGCTGGCAAAATAATCGGCCTGCGCCAATGAGCAAACAATACCGCTTTGTTGAAAACATTTTCGAAGAACTGGATTCACCGGGAGAATGGTTTTATGATCAATCATCAAAAACAATTTTTCTTTATCCGTTCAAGGGAACAGATATCAAAAATGCCAAAATAACAATTAGTACACTTACCGATCTAATTCATATAACTGGCCTGGATAAGAACCCGACGAAAAATATTTCTATTAATAATATCTCTTTTACTGAGACAGCAAGGAGTTTTATGTTGGTAAAGGAACCGCTGCTTCGAAGCGATTGGACTATTTATCGCGGTGGTGCTATACTACTTGATGGGACTGAAAATGTAACCATCAGCAATTGTACTTTTTTCGCGTTAGGCGGTAATGCAATTTTTTTAAGTAACTATAATAAGAATGATGTCATCAGCGATAATAACATTTATAATATTGGTGGCAATGCTATTGCATTTGTTGGTAGTCCCGGTGCAGTGAGGTCTCCTTCATTCCAATACGGGAAATTTGTTCCGTGGGATAAAATGGATTTCACGCCCGGCCCAAAGAACAATAATTACCCCCAGTATTGCATAGCGCAAGGCAACCTTATACACGACATAGGTACTATAGAAAAACAAGTGGCAGGTGTAGAAATTTCCATGTCATCCCACATCACTGTGAGCCACAATTCCATTTACAACGTACCAAGAGCGGGGATCAACATTGGAGATGGATGTTGGGGCGGTCACGTGCTGGAATACAATGATGTATTCAATACGGTCCTTGAAACGGGTGATCATGGCGCTTTTAATTCGTGGGGGCGCGATCGATATTGGAGACCGGAGCGAAACATAATTGACAGTATTGTTGCAGCGAGACCAGGTATAGAATTATTGGATGTAATTGATCCCATCATCATTCGTAATAATCGATTTCAATGCGATCATGGCTGGGATATAGACCTTGACGATGGCAGCTCTAATTATCAAATCTATAATAATGTTTGCCTCAATGGTGGGCTGAAACTACGTGAAGGATATCATCGGATTGTGACAAACAATATTTTAATCAACAATACCTTTCACATGCATGTGTGGTTAAAAAATAGTGGCGATGTTTTCATACACAATATTGTTTCAACTCCTTATGCTCCCATTTTGATGGATAATTGGGGTAAAGAAATTGACTCGAATTTTTTCCTTTCAAAAGGAGCCTTGTCTAAGGCGCAAGAACTGAACTTAGATAAAAATAGCATAGCCGGCGATGCGTTGTTTATAAATCCCGCGGAGGGAAATTACAAGTTGAAAGCCGGTTCTCCGGCATTCAAAATTGGGTTCAGGAATTTTGATATGAGTTTCGGAGTTACCGAGCCCGCGCTTAAAAAAATTGCAGGTAAACCCAAAATAAAATCATTGTACGCGGGACTTGATAACGAAAAGGGATGGCATGTTGAATGGTTGGGAGCAACATTTAAAAATATTGAAACTTTAGGTGAGCGTTCAGCAGCCGGATTGCATGACAACAATGGGGCAATTTTGAAAGGACTGAAACCGTATTCTTTAGCAGAAAAAAATAAATTACTGAAGGGTGACGTCATTATAAAAATGGGCGGCAACGCGATCAATTCTATAAGCGATTTAGTTCAAACATATCAAAATATGAAGTGGATGGGTGCGGCGGAATGCATTGTCGTTCGCAACCAGGCGGAAATAAAACTGCATATTTCTTTCAAATAAATTGCAAGTTAGTGCAGGCTTTCCCTAAGTACCAATCAGGCAGGTAAAAGTTAGCTGGATTGTCAAAAAGGCGAAAAATTAAAAACTCTATTTTTATCGAAGTGTTGCAATAGAATTTTAGAACAAATAAGCGTAAACTAACTATTGATGTGGAACAAATGTTTTTAACGATGAAAAATTCAACAGAGCGAAAAATGGACTTAGCCAACATAGTGAGAAAATGGATTCACAAATAAAACAAAAAACAACTCATAAAATAAGAGAGTAAAAGGACAACTATGAATAACCAATTCAAACCCACAGGATACAACTTAGTCTCCCCATACCTGATGGTGGATGATGCACAGAAATTTATTGATATGCTGCTGCAAATTTTTGATGCAAAAGAAAAGAGAAAATTCGCTCACCCTGGTGGTGCCATCTTGCATGCCGAAGTTCAAATCGACGACTCTGTGATAATGGTATCGCAGGCCAATGAAAAATATCCAGCCTATCATTTTTGGATGCATTTCTATGTACCAGATGTGGACGAAACTTTCGATAGGGCTATTGAATACGGATGCGAAATCGTAGAGAAACCAACTGTGAAGGAAGGAGATCCCGATCGGCGAGGAACTTTTATGGATTTTGCCGGAAACTATTGGGCCGTTGGAACGCAGCAATAGAAGTATAAATTTTGAAATCAAATCAGGCAACGCACAACGCTCAACGAATTCGTTAAGAAATATTTTAAATAAACCGCAAAAATTTCAAATGGAAAAAATAACATGGATCGTCATGGCCTTCATTGCCGGAACTTTTCTGCCTGTACAGGCAGGAATGAACAGTAAACTTGCAAAGACCGGCGGCAATCCGATTTATGCCTCAACGATTTCATTTGTCGTAGGGCTTTCGGGATTAATCATCTACATACTTTTAACGTCGCAGGACATCTCGTGGAAAGGATTAAAGGACGCACCAGGCTGGGCGTGGGTCGGCGGAATATTGGGAGCCTTTTATTTGACGATAATTATACTTGCATTTCCTAAGATTGGCCCGGGTCTAACCTTCGGGTTAGTAGTTGCAGGACAGTTGCTGATATCGATGGTTATGGAACAATTTCAAATCATGGGTACGCTGCACCAGCCTATTAGCCTTGGAAGAATTGCAGGCATGTTACTGATTATTGTGGGGGTGGTCATGATGAAGAAGTTTTGAAGAAAATTTTTTAATAGTCCACCCTTCTTTAGTATTTCAACGAATGAATAAACAAGAAAATCCGATTCTTTTTATGACACTTTATTCTTTATCAGCCGCCCAGAAAATAGCATTCGTCAATAAAGTTGTATGGAATTTATTTTCTAAAAGATCGGGACCATGGCCCATGAAGATATAGACATTTCGTGCCCGAACATGTTCATTGGTCCATACCACCGGATGATCGCCCATTTTAACAGTGGAGTTGGGAACATAGGTTGATTCATCTACGCAAGCAAGCACATGCACATTGCTTCGTGGACTGTTATCCCAACTGTACCATTCTTCTTTTTTGATAGTAAAATGCGATGGCAGGTTTTTCATGCAGGGATGTTCTTTATCCTCAACTCTTACCTCTGCAGCCGCAAAAGTGGATATGTAGTTTTTGAATCTGATGCCACCCATAAAATCGGAGAACCACGACCACATCGGGTAGTCGTCGAATTCACCGAGGAGTGTTGCATGATGTAAACCGATCCATCCGCCTTTTCCTTTTTCTATAAAATCTTTAAATGCAGACATTGCTGCAGGTGTCCACGCATAAGGAGCATAATCGAGCTGAATGAAAAGTTGGTACCTCAAAAGGAAGACTTTATCAATTGAATCCGTGTCCTGAATATAGTCGATCGTGAAATTGTTGTCAGCTGCAAGTTTATTTAGCCAGAGCTGCGCAGCTTTTGTAAACTCCAGGTGGTGGCCTCCGTTCTCAAAGAGAGCAAGCGCATGAAATCGTGGTTGGGAACTGGCTGAAATGATTCCGAATAAAATAAATATAGAAGTGAGTAATCTTTTTTGCATTTGAAAGAGGTAGCTGAGATTTGATTAAAAAATAAATGATTGCGATTTTTCCAATATCTGCTTGCAAGAAAGAAGTGCATTCTTTTTTCTCCTTACAACTAAATATTTCTTTTAAAAACCATCAAGGAAAAATTAAATTTGAGTACAAAACTAATTGAATGAAAACAATCTTTCTTTTATGCAGCATTGTTGTTGGACTTTCTTTATCAGCCCAAAACATAGGAATAGGAACTACTTCGCCAGCATCGTCCGCAAAGTTGGAAATCAATTCTACAAATAGCGGTCTGCTGATTCCGCGAATGTCAACCACACAGCGCAACGCGATTGCTTCGCCTGCAGCAGGTCTCCTTATTTTCAATACAGATAATAATTCTCTTGAAATGTGGAACTCAACCTCATGGCTTTCTTTTGGCAGCGCAGGAGTTTTAAATAATGGAGTACCCGTTGGCCCAAGTTGCAACGGAACATGGTCGCAAAAATTAGATTTTGGAGGAACAGGCCGAACGGCGGCAACCGGATTTTCAATCGGCTCAAAAGGATACTTCGGTACAGGCTATGATGGCGCAAATAGAAAAGATTTTTGGGAGTTCGACCCTGCGTCGAATACATGGACTCAGAAAGCAGACTTCGGAGGAAGTGCACGTAGCGCAGCATTTGGATTCGCTATTGGAAACAAAGGATATTTAGGTACGGGCTATGATGGAAACTATGTAAAAGATTTTTGGGAATACGACCCGGCAAACAACACATGGACAAAGAAAGCAGATTTTGGCGGAGTAGGGCGAAATGGAGCATCCGTCTTTGTTGCAGGCTCAAAAGGCTATGCAGGGATGGGCAACGATGGCATTTCAGACGTGGTTGATTTTTGGGAATATGATCCCACTGCTAATTCCTGGAGCCTGGAAACAAACTTTCCCGGCCCTCCCCGGAGTGGTGCTGTAGGCTTTGCGATCGGCTCCAAAGGATATTTCGGAACTGGGCAATCAATTGTTGGATCGTACAAAAAAGATTTTTGGGAATACGACCCCACGACGAATGCATGGACTCAGAAGACTGACTTTCCCGGCGTATCCAGGACTGGCTGTCTCGGTTTTGCAATTGGAACCAAAGGCTATATTGGTGCTGGCTCAAACGGCGGTGCAGCGAGGAAAGATTTTTGGGAATATGATCCTCTCACAAATACATGGATTCAAAAGGCGGACTTTGGTGGCACTGGACGTACTTACTCTATAAGTCTTGTAGTGAGCAATAAAGCATATGTCGGCTCAGGCAATGATGGTACTTACAGGAAAGATTTTTGGGAATACTGTCAATAATCAAACGGAAAGTATGCGAAAAACTATTTCAACAGGACTCTTTATTTTTTTCATTTCCTGCATGCCTAAAGTGAACAAACTTGACACAGCATCTTCGAACGATAACTCCATCACCCGCATTCAGATCTTCGCGAATGACACCAGCAAAAGTACTTTGCAATATGAGGGATTCGGTTACGACATTTATTTAAAAGGCCGACGCTATATTCACCAGCCGGGTGTGCCGGCCATTCCGGAAAATAAAGGATTTGCTACACAGGCAGCTGCCCAAAAAACTGCCGAACTGGTAGCTTACAAAATTCAACACAATATTTTACCGCCATCAATTTCGCTGCAGGAATTGGACAGCCTTGGTGTGATTGTGAAATCAAAATAATGCGGAAATAAGAAGGCCAATCTGCAAATGAAGCATATCTCAAACTGATCATGTTTTAAAAATGCTTTATGACAAATTCCTTTTAAAGCCTGAAAGAAAATCCTATAAAATAAGTTTTTGAAGATTCGCTTTTGAGTCCGTAGTAAATACCCATATCTATTTTTATGTCTTCTATAGGTGAAAAAACCAAGCCCGTGTTTAGAAAATAATCATACAATATAATTTCAGTTTCTCTTGTCACCATGCTCTCCACAAAAAAATCAATTTTGCCAGACACAGGGTGAGCAACTGTAGCTGAAGCCAAATAATTGAGATGATAGTTTTTTCCGGCTCGATCATTTTCAATGTCAGCGCCTACCTGCGCTCCCAAATCCCAGTTGTGTCTCAATGAAACTGCAAAAGGGAAAACGACGCCCCCTG
>JBDSGZ010000233.1:0-6039 GCA_039918735.1 Ginsengibacter sp. | reverse complement strand
GTATTTTTGATATTGCAGTCAGAAAGTTTCAAGGAAAAATAAATGAAATTGAACGCGGCCCTGTAAAGATTCCACACATGGGTTGGAATACTATTTACAATCTTTCTTCGCCACTGTTTGCCGGTGTAAAGGAAGGATCGTTTGTATATTTCGTCCATAGTTATTATGCTGAATTATCTCGGGAGACGATAGCAACTACTGATTATATTTTGCCTTTTAGTTCTGCCTTAAAAAAGAAAAATTTTTATGGAGTGCAGTATCACGTGGAGAAATCTGCCGAAGTCGGACAGCAAATACTTTCAAATTTTTTAAAAATCGACTGATGGATCTTATCCCGGCTATAGACCTGATTGATGGTAAATGCGTTCGCCTCTCAAAAGGTGACTACACTAAGAAAATAATCTATAGTAATTACCCGCTCGATATCGCAAAATCATTTGAAGGATCTGGAATCACCCGTTTGCATGTGGTTGATTTAGATGGCGCATCTGGGAATGGTGTTACAAATTTCAAAACGCTGGAAGCTATTGCAGGAAAGACAAACCTCATCATTGATTTTGGAGGAGGAATAAAGACTACGGATAATGTTGTATCCGTGTTTGATGCCGGTGCTTTCATGATAAATGTTGGAAGCGTGATAGTGAAAGAGCCGGATCTCTTCGCAAAATGGATTCTTACTTTCGGTCCAGCGAAGTTTTTACCTGGCGCGGATGTACTTGATAAGAAAATAAAAATTCATGGATGGAAAGAAGAGACTGGCATTGATATTTTTGATTTTATTAAGGACTTAACAGAACAGCATATAGAGACAATTTTTTGTACAGACATTTCCAAAGATGGAATGCTGATGGGACCGTCACTTGACTTGTATAAAGAAATTATTAGCAGGTTTCCGAATCTAAACCTGGTGGCCAGCGGAGGCGTTTCATCCTATGATGATTTGATATTGTTGAAAGAAGCTGGCTGTAACGGTGCCATAGTTGGAAAAGCTTTTTACGAAGAGAAGATAACGCTGAAGCAAATGGAAAATTTTATAAACAACAATTGATGATTGCAAAAAGAATTATTCCCTGCCTTGATATTGATAATGGAAGAACCGTGAAGGGGATTAATTTTTTAGAGATCCGGGATGCAGGTGATCCGGTGGAACTTGCAATGTATTATTCGTTGCAGGGTGCAGACGAGCTCGTATTCCTCGACATCACCGCTACTGTTGAAAAAAGAAAAACCCTCGTTTCTCTTGTAAAAGATGTGGCACGTCAAATAAATATTCCATTTACTGTTGGTGGCGGCATCTCCTCAGTTGAACGTGCTTATGAATTGTTGCAGAACGGCGCGGATAAAGTCTCTCTTAACTCTGCTGCGTTCAAAAATCCTGATCTTGTTGAAGCAATGGCAACGGAATTCGGAAGTCAATGTGTAGTACTTGCAATTGATACTAAGAAAGAAGATGATGGTCACTGGTATGTGTACCTGAATGGCGGCCGGGTGAAAACTCCTACCCGTGCATTTGATTGGGCCCGGCAGGCAGTTGATCTTGGCGCAGGTGAAATTTTACTGACGTCGATGAATAATGACGGAACCAAAAATGGTTTTGCTGAAGATATTACTTCCTTGATTTCAAATAGCCTAATCGTTCCGGTGATTGCATCCGGGGGGGCTGGTAGTATGCAACATTTTGCCGATGTTTTTATAAAGGCCAATGCTGATGCTGCTTTGGCTGCGAGCGTTTTCCATTATAAGGAAATGGAAATTCCTGTGCTGAAACAGTATTTATCCGATCAAAATATTAAAGTAAGAATATGAATACAGAAAGTGTAGATGAAGTGTTTCTCAAGTCCATTGATTTTTCTAAATACGTTGGCGCGATCGTACCTGCTATAATACAGGACAACAACACAGGCATAGTTTTAATGCTGGGCTATATGAATGAGATTGCATTGAGACAAACTCTTGAAACAAAGTTGGTAACATTTTACAGCCGGAGCAAACAAAGACTTTGGGTAAAAGGAGAGACGAGTAAAAATTATTTGCATTTTCAATCCGTCAAAGCAGATTGTGACAAGGATGCGATTTTAATAAAGGCAATTCCTGCAGGCCCCGTTTGTCATACAGGTTCGGATACATGCTTTGATGAGGATAATAAGGGAAGAGGCTTGGAATTTCTTTCGATTCTTCAATCGATAATTTCTGAAAGAAAAAATAATCCATCCAGCGAATCTTATACTTCCTCTCTTTTCAAAAAAGGAATGAATGCCATTGCTCAGAAAGTTGGAGAAGAGGCCGTCGAGCTGGTTATTGAATCAAAAGATAGCAATGAATCTCTCTTCCTAAATGAAGCCGCTGACCTGCTCTTTCATTATTTGATTCTCCTGGAGGCCAAAGATCAAAGGTTGGAAAATGTGATAGCAATATTAAAAGATAGGCATAATAAAAAATAGAAAGATTTTGGTTCCCCTCTAAGTAATAAAAAACCTGCAATTCAATTGCAGGTTTTTTATTTTGACTCACATTTTTCAACATGAATTTTCCGTGGTTATAATAATTTGTTAGCCAAACAGGCCACCCTTTTTAAAGCTGGTTACACCTTCACCAATTTTGAAGCCGTTGTTATAGATTTCTATTTTATAATTGCCGGTCTGGAAATCGCTGTTTTGAGTCCACTCAACCGATACAGGTTCTTTTTGGCCCTGAACATAATTGATCTGCACTTTCTTAGTGTATGGTTTTTCAATACCCTCCCTTGTAACAAATGTTCCTGATCCTAAGGCATCTACTTTTACCGGCCTTCCGTCAGGGGATGTAATAGCAACATACAAATCTTTCGGTCCTGATGTAGTAATCCGGTTTTCGTCGATGCTAAAAGAAATTTTTAGTTTATCAACTTTTTTTGCTTTTGTTGTCTCCTTTTCTTTCCCGCTCTTCCGTTCATTTATGCCGACAATGTTAAAATTTGATGCATGAAGTGTGGAACCTACATCAATCAAATCTTCTTTTTGCTTAATCACAGTTGTCGCAGAATCATAATTCTTCTTTTGTACATCCCGCTCCTGTGTCACAACCCTTTTTTCTTCCGTCAATTGAGTATTAGCGCTTTTTAAAGACTCAATCTCAGCGGTGTATGTTTCGATGTTGCCTTTTAACTGTGAAATGAGTCGGCGCGCTTCAGCAAGTTCTGCCTGGGTAGCATTTTTGTTATTCAAAATACTTTGAACCCGCGACTTCAATGCATCGATATCTTTGTCCTTCGTTCTTATCAAACTATCGGCCCTGGAATTAGAAGTCTTGAGCATATCAAGTCTTAAAGCAGCATCGTTCAACTCACGCTGTAGCTCATTCTTAGATGAATCGCTTTCGACGATCTGTGAAGTGAGTTCTTGTTTCTCTTGCCTGTTTTTATTTTTGTCCCAGATGATATAACCCCACGTTCCCAGGAGTATAATCACCAATATTGCTGTAAGAATATTCCTGTTATTTTTATTGGTAACAACGGCCGGCTTTTCTTCCGGTACATTGCTATCAGGAAAATTTTCGTAACTCATTTTATAAAAGTTTTTATTGATTAAAATTGGACTGACATGCCCAAATTTCCAAAATCATGCCAAACAAAAATAATGTAATTTGGAAGAAATTCATTTTATCTCAAATGATACGTTAACGTAATCTTTAACTTTGGAACTATGAGTGCATTAAGGATTTTATCTGAGTGGAAAAAAAACATCTTCAAACCGTTATATTGGCTTGAAGGAGAAGAAGAGTTTTACATTGATGAGATAATGGACTATGCAGAAAAAAAAATTTTAACAAACGCAGATGCTCAATTTAATCTTTCCATTTTTTATGGTAAAGATGCAAACTGGGCCGACATCATTAATTCCTGCAGGCGTTATCCGATGTTCGCCGAGCGACAAGTAGTTTTGTTAAAAGAAGCCCAGCAGATGAGAGACATAGAGAAGCTCGAGAGCTATGTTGAGAAGCCACTGAGCTCGACTATTTTGGTTGTTTCATACAAGGGAAAATCTCTTGATGGCAGATCAAGATTAGCGAAGCTGATCAAAAAAAGCGGCGATGTATTTGTGTCAAAGAAAATATTTGACAGCCAGTTGCCTGCCTGGACAAACGGTTACCTTCAATCGAAGGGATACGAAATTACACCACGAGCACTCGCGATGCTTGTTGACCATGTTGGAAATGATCTCAGCAGGATTTCCAATGAGGTAGAGAAACTTTCAATGAATCTCGGTACGGGAAAAAATATCACTGAAGATGATATTGAAAAATATATCGGTGTAAGTAAGGAGTATAATATTTTTGAACTCCAGGATGCCATCAGTAAGAAGGATTTGGAAAAAGCGATCAGGATCGCGCAGTACTTTGAAGCAAATCCTAAAGCCGCACCGATACACTGGTTGCTTCCCTCGCTGTATAACTATTTCAGTAAGATGATTGTTCTTTACCAGATGCCTGATAAAAGTGAAAAGGCACTAAAACCCATTTTTGCTTACAATCCAGTTCTGATACAGCAAGCAATGGATACGATGCTAAACTATTCTTACGTTGAAACTGAAAAAGCAATTATTTTACTTCATGAATATAACCTGAAAAGCATCGGAATCAGGAACAACTATACAGGGGATTCTCTTCTGAGAGAGCTCGCTTATAAAATTATTATGGGTGCTTCCTGGAATTAAATGAGAGCAACATATTTTCGGCATTTTTTTTATCCTTCGCCAGTTGATTTTGTAGCGCCTCGAGGCCATCGAACTTCGCCTCTGGCCTGAGAAAATTTTCAACATACACCCGAAGCTGCTGATGGTAAATCGCTTGATCAAAATTAAATATGTTTACTTCCATCACTCTATTTGTTCCCCCCACAGTTGGTCGGGTACCTATGTTCATCATCCCTTTGTATAAAAGTTTGCTTGAAGACAAACATGTTTTTACCGCATACACGCCGTTGGCTGGTATAATTTTATAATTGTTTTCCATTTCAATGTTGGCTGTAGGATAACCGAGCGTTCTTCCCAGTTTATTTCCTTCTACAACCCGCCCTCCGAAGAAATAGGCATAACCGAGCGCTTCGTTGGCCTCAGTAATATTTCCTTCGACAAGAGACTTCCTGATCTTTGTGGAACTGATAATCACAGCATTTAAAACGTGCTCCGGTATCTCCTTTACGACATAACCATAAGTGGTTTGGTATTCTTCTAGCAAGCGGTAATCTCCGCTGCGATTTTTTCCAAAGTGATGGTCATAACCAATGATTATAGTATGAGGGTGAAACTTCGAAACTAAAAAGTCCCTCAGGTATTCTTCCGCGCTTATTTTTGAAAATTCCAGCGTGAAAGGAACCACCACCAGGTGATCAATTTTCTGTTGCTCCAGCAGCTCAATTTTCTCAGGCAGCGTGTTCAGCAGCTTTATATCAGCCGGGGCACTGTTTGACTTATTTATGATCAGCCGGGGATGGGGATGAAAAGTAATAATGACAGTTTCGCCGTTTATAGATTTTGCCTCTTTCTTTAATTGTTCAATGATCTTAAGATGCCCGGTATGTACTCCGTCAAAGGTGCCAATGGTTATTACTGCGTTCTTAAAAAATGGTAAGTTCTCTATATCCCTGTGTACCTGCATGCTGGAATCAAAATTATTGAATAAACAAATAAAATTTGCGACTATATCCCATCAGGGGTCTCTGAATATTTTCAATATAAAAACTCATGACTATATTCTATATTTTTACAGTCAATCAAAATATACTCATGTCTCTTTATTCCAGGCGCGGAGTTTCTGCTCAAAAAGACGAGGTGCATAAAGCGGTTCGGAATCTTGATCAGGGAATTTTTCCAAATGCATTTTGTAAGATATACCCGGACTTTTTAAGCGGAGATGAAAATTTTGTGAACGTAATGCATGCCGACGGTGCAGGAACTAAAAGTATTCTGGCCTACCTGTATTGGAAGGAGACAGGCGATGTTTCAATATGGAGGGGAATCGCCCAGGATGCGATTGTGATGAACCTGGACGATCTGCTCTGTG
>JBDSGZ010000232.1:0-5628 GCA_039918735.1 Ginsengibacter sp. | reverse complement strand
AAATTATTCGGATTTTGACCTGTTTAAATGCAAATAGAATGAACAAAAAATTTGTTTCGACCCACTATTGCAATAAATATTCCAAAATCGATTCTTATTAAAGTCGCTGTTGCCACCTGGCTGACATTTGGCTTTTCCAAAGAGAAAAATTTCCACCAAAAATTTCTTTTCTCGATTGTGTGACAATATGCTGATAAAAAGCGAGGTTATGAATACTTGCTATCTGCAAACCCAGTATTTCCTTCGATTTTACCAGGTGCCGCAAATAAGCCTTGCTGTAATGATTGCTTATTTCACAATCAATTCCATCGTCGATCGGTGAAAAATCTTTCTCCCATTTTTTGTTATCGATGTTGATAACACCGTTCGATGTAAACAGCATCGCATTTCTTCCATTACGGGTGGGCATTACGCAGTCGAACATATCGACTCCCAAAGAAATACACTCTAAAATATTCCAGGGCGTTCCCACACCCATCAAATAACGTGGCTTATCTGTAGGCAGGTGATCGCAACATAGCTCACATATTTCATACATTTTTTCCGTCGGCTCACCCACACTCAGTCCTCCGATGGCATTACCCGGTAGGTCTTTCGAAGAAATACATTCACAGGAAATTTTTCTCAGATCATGGTGAACTCCTCCCTGCACAATTGGAAATAAATTTTGACTGTGACCGTATCGATCCTCTATTTTGGTGAACCTGTTAACGCATCTGTCAAGCCACCTGTGAGTCAACTCCATCGACGTTTTAGCGTAATTATATTCGCTACCACCAGGAGGACATTCATCAAAAGCCATCATGATATCTCCGCCAATAATTCTTTGAATGTCCATCACAATTTCCGGTGAAAACAGATGCTTGCTTCCATCAATATGACTCTGGAATACTGCGCCTTCTTCTGAAATCTTTCGTGTCCCACTAAGAGAAAAAACCTGGAAGCCGCCGCTGTCGGTTAATATTGGCCCGTTCCAGCCCATGAACCGATGCAGTCCTCCCGCAGCCTCAAGCGTCTCCAGCCCGGGCCTTAAATAAAGATGATAAGTGTTGCCTAAAATTATTTGCGCCTTCACGTCGTTTTCCAGTTGCTGCTGAGTAACGGCTTTCACGCTGCCAACTGTTCCCACAGGCATAAATATTGGCGTCAGAATTTCACCATGATCAGTCGTAATTTTTCCGGCACGGGCCTTTGTTGTTGAGCAATTGTGTTGAAGTTCGAACTTTAATGAAGCCATAGGAAAGTACCTTTCAATTTTTTCCGGAATGATGACAAATATAGCTTTAAGAAAGGGGAGTTGCTTTGCGTCACTTTATGAATAAAAAGAATTTTATTCATTCTGAAACCAAACATAAAAATCAATGCAATCCCCCTAAATTTGCCGCTTATGAATTGGGCCGAACTAACTATTCACTGGTGGGGATGGATATTTATTTCATTCTGCACCATCACTTTAATCCAGCTTTTTTATTATTCATTCTTTTTTACAAGACTTGCATTTTTCACACAAAAGTCTTCAGAGTCTACGCAAACACATCCGGTGTCCGTAATAATTTGTTCCCGGGATGAAGCAGAAAATTTAGTCAAAAATTTACCTGGAAGTCTTGTACAAAACTATTCTACTACCCATGAGGTAATCGTGATCAACGATAATTCTCTTGATGAAAGCAGATACATCCTGGAAGAATTTCAACGTACGTTCAAACAATTACAGTTGGTAGAATTGAAGCAGGAAGCAAAATTTATTCCGGGTAAAAAATTTCCGCTTAGTATCGGGATCAAAACAGCAAAGCATGAAATAGTGCTGCTGACGGATGCTGATTGCGTGCCAGCGAGTGAGTTCTGGATAGATAAAATGCAACAGGGGTACAGAGAAGGCACTGAGATCGTTTTAGGCTACGGAGCACTTCATAAGAAAAAAGGGTTGCTTAATAAACTGGTCAGATGGGAAACATTTCATACTGCGCTGCAATACCTGTCTTATGCCATCGCAGGCATTCCGTACATGGGAGTTGGTAGAAATTTGAGTTATAAAAAATCGGTTTTTTTCCGTCATAAAGGATTTTCATCACACAATCATGTGCCGGGTGGAGACGACGATCTTTTTATAAATAAAGCTGCCAATAATAAAAATCTGCGCATTGTGATCGATAAGGATGCATTCACTCTTGCAAGGCCCGCAACGAGTTGGAAACAATGGAGGAAACAAAAAGCAAGGCACTATACGACCAGCAAATACTATAAAAGTTTGCACAAGTTTTTACTCAGTCTTTATGCTATTTCACATTTTCTATTCTACCCTTTATTTGTTGCAACGCTGTTGTTTTTCAGCTGGCAGTGGGCATTAGTTGTTTTTGGAATTCGCTTTCTGCTCCAGGTTCTCGTGATGTTTAGAGTAACGCGAAAGCTCGATGAAAAAGATCTCTTCCGCTGGTTTTTACTGTTGGATATTTGGATGTTTTTTTACTACCTGATATTTGCCCGTTCTTTGTATGAGAAACCTTCTAAAAAGTGGAAGTAGCCGAAGTGGAAAGGGGATATTTTCTTAAAATTTTTAGTGAGACCTCAGCTCGTCATCATTGATATAACTTATGCTCGTCTTACAAAAATATTTTCCCGGTTTAGATGCCAAGCAAATTGAGCAACTGACAGCGCTGTATCCATTGTATGCAGAATGGAATCAAAAAATAAATGTGATTTCGAGGAAGGATATGGAAAATTTTTATGTTCATCATGTTTTACATTCACTATCAATTGCAACGCAATTTGATTTTCCGGATGGGTATGAAATAATGGATTTCGGCACTGGTGGCGGGTTCCCGGGAATTCCACTGGCGATTTTTTTTCCCGAAGTACATTTTCTTCTTGTGGATAGTATCACTAAAAAATTAAAAGTTGCGGAAGAGATTGTATCAGCAACAGGATTGACGAATGTAACTACCCAACATTCAAGAGCAGAGGAAATCGGCAATAAAAAATTTGATATCGTTTTGTCACGGGCAGTGGCATCCTTAAAAGATCTCTGGTTCTGGAGCAGGCCATTATTAAAAAAGAAACCAGTCACACAACCTAAAAAATTAACCGGGCTCATTTGCCTTAAAGGAGGGGATCTTTCACAAGAGATTTCCGAAAGCGGTACCAGGCCGCGAATTTGGGAAATTGAAAAAATTTTCGACGAGCCTTTCTTTAAACAAAAATATATTTTACACGTTAGCTCTTCTCAATAAAACGATACAGCCAATCATCAGTTTGCGGAGTTTTTCCAATCGGGAAGGGATGTTTTTCTCCTGAGTCTATAAACCCAAATTTTTTATAAAAGGACTTTGCTCTTTCATTGTGCTCCCAAACTCCTAACCATATCATCTCATAGTTATTCGTTGAAGCAAAATCAAAAGCAAATGTCATCAGTGCAGCTCCAATCTTTTTAGAATGAAATTCTTTCATCACATAAATGCGATTGAGTTCGATCGCTCTATGTTTTGCAATTATTTCCACGCTGCTCTCAGCGTACTTAAGCCTCATGTAACCTATGGGAACATCTTTCGAAAAGGCGATGAAATAAAAATCGTCTTCATCTTGCAGTTCTCTTTGCAGCCGGTCTTCATTGAAATATTCTTCAATAAAAGAGCTCATATCTTCTTCGGTGCAGGTCTCATTGAAAGTATCAAAGAATGTGACCTTGCTCAGGGAAGATAGCAGCTTGGCATCTTTGGCGGTTGCCCTGTGAATATGAGGATTGTCGCTTACCAATTTAGTTTTAATGTATTATTTCTCTGAAAGATATCCGCCATTCTTTTAGTAGGATCAATCTCAACCATCACAAGCTCAGTCAGGGGATGTGCAATCTCAACTACAAACGTAGGATTTGTCCAGTTCCATTCTTTATGTATTACGCGCTTTTCGCTGCTTTCTGATAACTTGTCACCAAACATCAGGTCAAGAGGAATGTAATGCAATTCTTTACTGCCATCTTTAAGAGTAAGCTGAAGATCAACAGGCATAGGCATCTTTCCAATTCGCCTCAATCTTATTTTGGAAACTTCGCCATCCTGCCAGAGACTGTCAATAGTATAGTCGATGCTTTCAGTTGTGTTCACCCAATATTGCCTGTACCAATCTAGTTGCAACCCACTTACTTCCTGAGCCACTTTTATGAAATCGGTAGGATTGGGATGTTTAAATTTCCAAAGCCTGTAATATTCCAGCAATATTTTATCTCTTACTGAATCACCAACGATGTAGCCCAATTGTTCTAAAAAAATATCTCCCCTTGAATAAGCATTGATCACATAAGCCAGGTTCGTATTATAGTGATCCGCATGGGTGGTAAGAGGCTCTTCCAGTTGTTGCCTTACAAGAAAATAATAACCATTGTACGAACTGGCGTGGTTTACCGGCAACTTACCTTCATCTTTCGAGGGAACGTTTTTAAGCTTGCTATAGTAGGCGCTAACTTCTGCTTCCGCATAGGTGGCGAAACCTTCGTCCATCCAGGGATAAAGACTTTCATTTGTTCCAAGCACCATCTGGTACCAGCTATGCATCAGTTCATGAAACGCTGATCCAAGGCTCGGACCTTTAATAAGTGTTGCCATTGCATATTCCATACCACCATCACCTCCCTGTATAAACGAGTACTGAGGGTAGGGATACTTTCCATAATTTTTCTCGATAAAAGGGAACACGGCGACTGCGGCATCGGCCAATTCTTTCCAACGACTTTCAAGCGAATCGACCTTTTTGTAAATAACGTGAAGAGTGATGCCGTCCTGCCTACGCACGATATGTTTGTAGTCCGGGTCTGCGGCCCAAACAAAATCATGGACGTTATTTCCTACAAAATGCCAGGTACGCATGGCTGAAGAAATGTTCTTAAGAGGGCTGTCCGGCTCATCATAACCCCAGCCAATTTGAGAAGCATTTTGCAACACACCAGTGCCTCCAAGCTTGTATGATTTATCGATACTAATTGTCACATCAAAATCGCCCCACACTCCATAAAATTCTCTTGCAACGTAAGGAACAGGATGCCAGCCTTCATAATCGTATTCGCACATTTTGGGATACCATTGGCTCATACTGTAACGAATACCTTCTTCATTGTCGCGTCCACTTCGCCGGACCTGTATGGGTACCTGGGCTTCGAAGTCGAGGTCGAACGTAACTTTTGATTTTGGAAGAATAGGTTTATTAAGTTTCACCTCCAGGATAGTGCCATGCACTTCCATAGGTTGTTCCACCCCGTTGAGCTTGAGTGATTTTACTTCCTGGTAACCAATTTCATTTGGGGCCAGTTTTGAAATCCTGTCTTGTACTTTCGGATTCCAATCAGGTTGGCCATTGATCATTATTTTACCAAGCTCCTGGCTTCTTATATCCATCTCACTTCCGGGCTGAAATGCATTCCAGTATAAATGAAAAAAAACACGATCTAGTTTATCCGGCGAGTTGTTAGAATATTCTAATTTTTGATGCCCTGAAAAATGGTTGGTTTGCACATTCATGTCGACATTCATCGTGTAATTTACCCGCTGTTGCCATCGATCCGGCTGAGCCAGAAGCAAGGTGCAAAACGCAAAATTGAACACAACATAAAGGAGTATTTTTTTCATAAGAATCAAAAAATTT
>JBDSGZ010000231.1:0-3239 GCA_039918735.1 Ginsengibacter sp. | reverse complement strand
AATCATTTTTTTCCATGACCTCTTTAATCCATGCTTCGAGTTCAGGCAAAGACTCTGCCTCATTTAAAAGAGGAATTACAACGGAGATGTCCATCAGGGCGCTGTTTGATTAGTATCGCCGGGGAAGCGATTCGGTTCCTTTTTGGTGATCGCTGCACCTACTAACGATGCAAGTGAGCCGAAGATCAGATAGACTACAAGCGAACCTCCAATAACGAAGACCATGAAGAATTTCTTTGTCATTTCCATTGCCTGGTTAATTTGTTCATCGGTCATATTTTTTTGATGCATTTGCATACGGCCCTGCTCCATTGCCTTCTCCTTAAATTCAGGAAAGACCATAACGAAAACTACGAGGAAGAGAATCATGATCACGGTGACAACCGCAGTCACCTTAAAGCCGTGAGCAAAGTAATTTCCAAAGGTTGAATGATAATTTATTTGCTTGCCATAATAATTGACTGCCCAAATAATTCCAATTATAAACGTCGCATTTCCGATCCACTTAGCGGGACCATTTACATCCATTTTGGCTAAATAAGTAGCAATAACGATTACCACTAAAATAAGGCCGATAACAACGCCCTTGGTGGTTGCCGGAGTTATTGGTTGTTCCATGTGATAGTTTATTTTGCAATCGTGATCGAATCCGGCAAAAATAGTTTGTCTGCATTAATAATCCCAATCACTTTCCCCAACAGGGTTTTTCCAATGAAAGCATTGTTTCTGCATTTTGAAAAAATGTTCTCTTCTGTAAAAAGATATTCTTCACCAGGCACGAAAAGCGTAAGATTTGCCTCTTCTTTTTCCTGGATCACAGGAATTGCCAAATTAAAAATCTTACGTGTGTTTTCACTTTGCATTTTTATAAATACCTCCAGGGGAATACCAGAAGAAAGAGAAGCTCCAAAAACACTTTCCAGCCCTTCCATTCCGTTTTTTGCATATTCGAATTCACAAACTTTATGATCCCAGGTTTGCGGTTGATGGTGCGATGCGATAAAATCGACAATTCCACTTTTTATTCCCTGCCGCAAAGCATCGCGATCGTTCGCAGTTCGCAATGGAGGATTCACTTTTAAATTAGTATCGTAGGTAATTAAATCTTCATCACAAAAGAAAAGATGATACGGCGTGACAGAACAGGTGACCCTGATTTGATTTTCTTTCGCCCGTGCGATCAGGTCTAGAGATTTTTTTGTGGATACACCGGTTATATGAATTTTTGAGTTCGTGTATTTAGCGAGTTCAATATCACGGGCTATAAGCAATTCTTCTGAAATCGCGGGTTTACCTTGTAAGCCCAGACGGGTAGAAATTTTGCCTTCATTCATCAGTCCATGCGTACCGATGCTTTTGTCATCAGGCAACTGGATGAGGGTGGCATCAATGGCCAGCAAGTATTCCAATGACTTTTGTAAAATCCCTGAAGATTGTATTGGCCGCGTTCCATCAGAGAAAGCGACTGCGCCGCTCCGGTACATATCATACATCTCTGCTAATTCCTTTCCCTCTGCGTTTTTCGTCACTGCACCGATGGGAAGTATAGTAACCGGTAACCTTTTGCTTTTTTCGACGAGATATTCTATTTGGCTTTTGTTGTCGATAACAGGACTTGTATTTGGAATCAGCATCACCTGGGTGAAGCCGCCTGCCGCTGCGGCCATTGATCCGGTTTCCAGGTTCTCATTATATTCAAACCCCGGATCACCGAAGTTGGAAAAACAATCCATCCATCCTGAGGAAACATGCAAACCCTCTCTTTCAATTACTTCATCAGCATCGATATTAAGATTTTTTCCTAATGCCGAAATAAAACCATTTTCGACGAAGAGATCAATGGATTGATTGTGGAAAGGGGAGGAGGGAGAAACGATTTTGGAATTTTTTATTAAAACCCTCATTAGGCTTTAGAAAAGTTTAGTTGCGCTAAGATAGGGGAATTCGTGATAAACTTTGTAGCCCCGATGTTATCGAACTATCAACAAAAAGTTTAGTTCCTGAAAACTCCTAAAAACTTTTGTACCCCGAAACCATTTTTTTTCAAAGAACAAAAATTATTCAGAAATTTACATTTATGAAACAAGAAGTAGATTGGGTAAAGGCAATAGGGTTACTGACAAAAAAGTATAAGGGCCATAAACATCCGCTTGAGTATGGAAATTTATACCAGCTCGTAATCATGGTTATCCTCTCTGCGCAAGATTCTGACCGGCACATTAACCAGGTTGCGCCTGATCTTTTTAAGGCTTATCCAGATATTAGATCACTTGCAAATGCCACCCCCGAAGCTTTACAAATTTATATTGGTAAGGTAAGAGGATCCAAAAAGAAATCCGTTTGGCTAATTGAATTGGCCAGGAAAGTGAAGAAAGATTCATCAATTCCTCTTTCCCTGGAAGAACTCGATGCCTTGCCCGGTATAGGCAGAAAATCTGCAAATGTTATCCAACGCGAAGCTGGCGTGCCACCAGAGGGAATTATAGTAGACCTGCACGTGGTGAGGGTAGCACCAAGATTAGGAATAGCGTCAGGAACTGACCCTGTAAAAATTGAAAAGCAATTAATGGAGATACTTCCGCGTAAATATTGGGACGCGGGAATGGCAATGTCTTTTCTTGGAAGAGAAATATGCCGGCCAAAACCCGAATGTGAGATTTGCCCGATGCGCAAAGTGTGCGCCTATTACCAGAACCTGATAGCGATATAAATTGAAGTAATCTAACTCTGCCAACTCAGAGACCGACCTATTGAGGGCCATTCAGGAGTTTTGAAACTAACGCCTGAGTTTCATTTATTCTTTCAGCATTTACATAGTAATGAACAAACTTGGCTTTTTTGAAGCTATAAACAATCTTGGCCCGTCTCAATATTGCGAGGTGCTGTGAAACGATTGACTGTTTTTGTTGCAGCCTTTCTATCAGGTTGGTGACCGTAGCATTCGGGTTTTTCGCAAGGTGATCTACAATTATTTGCCTTAAAGGATGATCTAGTGCCCGCAGTATCAAACCCGCCTTTCGTACATCGTTGTGTAAAGTGAGCTCTGCCATTTGATTACTTTGAATATCTGGTTGCATATTCTGCATTCGCTAAAGTTATTCTTTAATGTATATTGGAGTTTTTAATTAAATGTTAACAATATCTCCAAAAAATTTCTACTTAGAAAATAAGCAATTACCTGAAGATCACTTTTTGGGAATACTCGTCATTGGTAACCAGGTCGGTTATCCGCACCACAT
>JBDSGZ010000230.1:0-3108 GCA_039918735.1 Ginsengibacter sp. | reverse complement strand
AAAATGAATGTTGACATCACTCTTAACGATGATGTGATGATCGTGAAAGGCGGCAAGGATGTTAAAGGCGCTACAGTTAGTTCCCATAATGATCATCGGATTGCTATGGCTTGCGCCGTGGCTGGATTGGCCGCGAAAGGAAAAACCGTAATTCAGAATGCAGAAGCCGTCAATAAATCTTACCCACAGTTTTTTGATGACATCAAAATGCTGAAAGCTTCTGTACAGATATTATAACGCTACTGAAAAATCTCTCCTGCGATCGCGATAAGAAATACCTTTGCGTTTTTCAATGAAGAATTTTGGGGAAAGCTTTCTTTAAATGCCAGAGGAGTTCTTTAAAGTTTCCCTGGTACATGATCAACGATGTATGAACATCGAAATCGATCAAAGTGGAAAGAGGCGTAAAGTTGTGAAAAAATTAAATTTAAAAATGAAATGTCTTACACAGTAGCAATAGCAGGCCGGCCTAACGTGGGCAAAAGCACCTTCTTCAATCGTATGCTTGAAGAGCGGAAAGCTATTGTGGACGATGTGAGCGGCGTAACCCGCGACCGGCAATATGGAATTGCTGAGTGGAGTGGCAAGAGCTTTAATTTAATTGATACCGGCGGCTTCGTGGCCCATAGTGAAGACATATTTGAAAAAGAGATACGCAAGCAGGTACATATTGCCATTGAAGAAGCCAATGCAATTATTTTCATTTGCGATGTTACCACAGGCATTACGAGTCTTGACCAGGAAATGGCTGAGCTATTGAGAAGGACACCTAAACCGGTTTATCTTGTCGTAAACAAAGTAGATAACCACGCACGCTTGTTGGAAGCGTCTGAGTTTTACAGCCTCGGCTTTGATAAGATTTTTTTTATCTCATCTATCAGTGGTACCGGAACCGGTGAGTTGCTTGATGCAATTGCTGAAGAGATGCCAGATGAAATCGAGGAAGTAGAAAGTGGTTTGCCAAAGTTTGCAATTATTGGACAACCCAACGTTGGAAAGTCTTCACTCCTCAATGCACTCACAGGCCAGGAGCGTACTATCGTGAGTACCATTGCAGGCACAACAAGAGACTCAGTTCATACAAAGTATAATTTATTCAATAAAGAATTTATATTAATAGACACAGCCGGAATCCGGCGCAAGGCTAAAGTGAATGAGGACCTTGAATTTTATTCTGTGATTCGTGCGGTGAAGGCAATCGACGAAGCCGATGTTTGCCTGCTGCTGCTGGATGCTGAAAATGGAATCACTGCCCAGGACCTTAATATTTTTTCATTGGCACATAAGAAAGGAAAAGGAACTGTTGTGTTGGTGAATAAATGGGACATGATCAGCAAAGAAACAAATACTGCCCGTGACTATGAAGCACAGTTGAAGAAAAAGCTCGCACCATTTACTGATGTTCCCGTGATATTTATTTCTGCAACAGAGAAACTTCGCATTTTCCAGGCGATGGAAGCTGCTCTTAAAGTGTATGAAAACAGGCTGCGAAAAATACCAACTTCAAAATTGAATGATGTAATGCTGAAGGCGGTGGAATCTTACCACGCACCCGTGGTAAGAGGTCATTCAGTAAAAATTAAATACGTAACTCAGCTTCCGACAGTGGTCCCATCTTTTGCATTTTTTTGCAACTTTCCTGATGATATAAAAACGCCTTATAAAAACTATTTGGAAAATCAAATGCGCCAGAATTTCGAACTTACAGGCGTTCCAATCCGCTTATTTTTCAGGAAGAAATAAACAGGTAAGAAAAAATAGTAAAATATTCTGGTATGATGATTGTTTAAAGTAGAGGCAACAGGACATTAATTAAATTTATCAGTCAAAAAATCAAAATCGAATAAAATGAAAAAGTTATTTGCAATCGTGGCAATAGCTGCAAGTATGGCAGCTTGTAATAGCAGCAGTACTACAGAAACAACTGACACAGACTCCACCGGCATGATGAACAACAACACTATGAGCGCAGATACCGGAATGAGTAACATGACAATGAATGCTCCCATGGAAATGCAGGAAGGCACAATGGTTATGAAAGACGGTAAAATGATGGTGATGCAAAACGGAACTCTTAACGCAATGGATCAAACGATTACATGCACCGATGGTTGCCAGGTGAAAGCCAGTGGCGAAGTGGTTATGAAAGACGGAAAGAAAATGACGTTAAAAGACGGCGAGATGATTGACAAGGATGGTCATATGATGGACGCCAGCGGCAAGATGATGATGGATGATATGAAGTAATAGAGAATTATTTTCTACAAAAAGTTAATTATTATGTTGCAGATGTAGCAAGGTTAAAATAGCCTTGAGGAATCTGCAACTTTTTTTTGCGCTGTTCTTCGCTACATAGAAAAGACTCGTAAAAATTTTGATTAGCTTATGGTTTTTATCGCCAATCAACTCCGTCCCCCATTTCTCTTTTAAGAAGATAATATTTATTAAAAAGAGAATCGACTTTATTTTTACCTCGGTTGTAAAAGCGTCGGCACGAGTTCGCGTAAATGTGGAAATAGATAGACCTCTTTTTTTACAGGAAATATTTCGCAACTACTGGATAAGCATAATTTATAACGTGAATGGGATTTATTAAGAATTGCTGCACTTTGTTTACCTCGTCATCAGAACCTGCGTCGTTAAAATGATCACACACCCATACGATCGGTTCAGGAAAGAAATTACCTTAATTACATGAAAGTACTGCCGCCCCTGCTTTTAAAGAAGCTACAGCATTTACCTCATAGGTATCATATATTCCAAATGAAGTGGCATCTTTTGTCACTCTTAGCTTCTCCTTTCTCATTTCTATATCGAGACAGGTATCCTTATGATAGATTACTCTGCCGGTGTCAAGAAATTTTTTGAGCTGTTCCGGTGTAAGTGGTCTTTTATATGGATCAGGACATTCATAAAATCCGAGAGGTATTTTTCCTGTCAGTTGTAACAATTCAAAAATTCTCTCATCGAATACTTCATTACTTTCGTTCTGTTCTGCGATAAGCCCGGTCACTATAACAACAGCCTTTACACCGGTATCATAAATTTTATGGATAAAATCATCCTGGTCCGAAATAGTTTTTCCAAAGTTGCCCACTGCCACAACCG
>JBDSGZ010000229.1:0-14342 GCA_039918735.1 Ginsengibacter sp. | reverse complement strand
TTTTGACAATGGAAGCGAACTTGGCGAACTTTCAAGAAGTGCTGAAGAGATTGCAAAGAAGTTTTACACCAAAGAGTTTTACCTGGAGGAACTCTTTAAAGTTTATAGTGAACTGCTGCCAGGTATTTCTGAAAATAAAATGAACGTTGCTTAACTATTTTTATGTGTGGCATCTCAGGCTATATTTCGCTAAAAAATAAAATCAGGCCAGATGGATTAAAGGAGGCTAATGCATTACTGCAGCACCGCGGCCCAAACGCTGAAGGATTTTATTTTTCTGATGATGAAAAAATTGGTTTAGGACACAGGCGTTTGTCTATTCTCGATCTTTCCAATAATGCAATCCAACCGATGTTTAGCAGGGACGGAAGGTTCGTAATTGTTTTCAATGGAGAAATATATAATTTCCGGGAGCTGAAACAAAGTCTTCCTGATAAAGGCGCTTCTCTTACAACAACTTCCGACACGGAAGTGTTAGTGGACCTTTTTGCCACTTTTGGAACCCAGTGTTTAAAAGAGTTGAACGGAATGTTTGCCTTTGCTATCTATGATGTGCAGGAAAAAGTGCTGACACTCTGCAGGGATCATTCAGGTATTAAACCCATATTCATTTTCCAGGATGAAGATGATTTTATTTTTGCTTCGGAGTTGAAGGCTATCCAATCAATAAGAAAAAACCGGCTTCGCGTAAATAGAAATGTAATACCTCATTTTTTACATTTTGGGTTTATTCCTCATCCTCTTACAATCTTTGGAAACGTAGAAAAGTTTCCTGCTGCCCATTTTTTGCAATTAAAAATAGTTCCACATTGTTTCGATGACTTTCACAAGAAGATTTTTCCTTTTTGGGATATCGAATCTAAGATCGGGAATAAGTTGATAGTTGATGAAAAGTCTGCAACAGCAGAATTGAAGTCCTTGCTTTATAATTCTGTAGAAAAGCAATTGGTAAGCGATGTACCTATCGGAACTTTTCTAAGCGGTGGAGTGGATAGTAGTCTCGTAACCGCAATAGCATCCAAAGTATCGCCAAATAAAATAAATACGTTTAGTATTGCGGTTGCCGATGGAAAATACAATGAATCAAAATATGCCGTCGAAGTAGCGCAATATTTAAAGACGAACCATCATGAATTTTCTGTGAAGGAACAGGAAGTAATGGAGCTGATCAATAGCCTTCTTCCTGTTTATGATGAACCGTTTGCTGATTCATCAGCTTTACCCACGATGATGGTGAGCAGGCTTGCTAAAAAGTTTGTAACAGTTGCGCTAAGTGGTGATGGCGGAGATGAATTATTTATGGGCTATGGAGCTTATAAGTGGGCAAATGTGTTGGATAATAAAAATCTCTCTTTACTTCGACATCCTCTTTTCGCCGCTTCCAAATTGTTGAGCGACAGATACCGTCGGGCAGGTGGGCTATTTGGCTATGACAATAGCAAGAATTTAAGAAGCCATATTTTTTCACAAGAGCAATATTTTTTTAGTGAAAACGAATTGCATGATATTTTGCTGCATCCGGTTTTTGATTTTGAAAATGAAAATACAATTCATGAAAGAAACCGAAAATTAAGTGCGGTAGAAAAACAGTCCCTATGGGATTTTAAATATTATTTGCCAGATGATCTTCTCGTAAAAGTGGACAGGGCGAGTATGCATTATTCATTGGAAATCCGCGTTCCTCTGCTCGATCATAGAATTGTTGAATTCGCATATAACCTTGATAGCCGGTTAAAAATAAAAGGATCGCAAATGAAGTATTTGTTGAAACGCGTTTTATTTGAGGAATTGCCAAAAAAGATTTTTGAGAGGCCTAAGTGGGGCTTTAGCATTCCGCTGAAGAAGTGGCTGAAGACAGATCTTTCCTACCTGGTAAATAAATATGCCTCAACTGAAATAATAGAAAAATACCAGCTCGTAAAATCTTCGGAAGTTGAAAAATTAAAAAAGGAATATGCTGCAGGTCGCGAATATTTATTCAACAGGCTTTGGGTAATAATTGTGTTACATTGGTGGCTTGAAGAAAATAGCGTTGCTGCATGAGTACCGGAAAAAATATCCTATTCATTTCTTACGACGGTATGACTGATCCATTGGGTCAGAGCCAGGTGATACCTTACCTTATAGGTCTAACAAAATGCGGATTTCATTTTACAATATTAAGTAGCGAAAAACCTGCAAGTTATGACCGCTACAAAGACCAGATAGCTTCTCAGTTGAAAGCCTATTCAATTAAATGGTATCCTATTCCCTATCATAAAAAGCCACCTGTAATTTCTTCGGTGTATGATGTAAAGATGCTGAAACGAAAAGCAAGAGAGCTACATCTTAAAGAGCATTTCGATATGGTGCACACCCGCGCAGGAGTTCCTGCATTGGTGGGTTTGTGGATGAAAAATAAATTTGGAATAAAATTCATGCATGATATACGTGAGTTTTACGCTGATAGCAGAGTGGAAGGTGGCATGTGGAATAAGACGAATTTTTTTTATCGATTGATTTATAAATTTTTTAAACGCAAAGAAGCGGAAGAATTGAAAAACTGTGATGGCATAGTTTGCCTTACTTATGTGGCGGAAGAAATTATTAGGAAGTCAACAGGATTTAAACAGTCAACTCCATTGGAAGTAATTCCATGCAGCGTTGATATGGATCTTTTTGATCCTGGCAAAATAGATGCAGAAGAAATTGCGGCATTGAGGAGAGACTACAACCTGACGGAAACAGATTGTGTTATTAGTTATCTTGGATCTATAGGTGGCTGGTACCTGACAGACGAGATGATGAGATTTTGTAAAGATGTCTCAGATAAAATAGTGAATGCAAAATTTCTTTTTATCACGCCCTGCGACAAAGAAATAATTTTTCGAATTGGTGCAAGTTTTGAAATTCCAAAAGAAAAGATAATAGTGGCACACGCTGAACGAAACCGCGTTCCATTGTTTCTCTCTCTAAGTCAATTTGCAATGTTTTTTATTAAGCCATGTTATTCTAAACAGTCATCATCGCCGACGAAACATGGAGAAATTATGGCCATGGGAATTCCTGTAATTACAAATTCCGGAGTGGGCGACGTTGCAGAAATCGTTCTCAAATACAGGGCAGGTGTCGTATTGACGAACTTTAGCGAGGAGCATTTTAAAATGGCGGCTGATAAAATAGGCAAATCTATTTCACACTCAAGAAGCGAGTATCGCCCGGCAGAAATCAGGAATGCTGCGAGGGAATATTATGATCTTAAAAACGCCGTTAAGAAATACGAGAGAATTTATGATGCCGTTTTAAGATAGCCGAAATGTTACTCGACGGTCAATGAGAAAGTGATCATTTTAGAATTTATTTTATCAATCACATTTGAATAACGGAGATCCGGATCCCGGCTATGAAGATTAGCGATGCCGCTGCTGAGTTTTATCTCTGGCGATAAAACGAAGTAAGGAAAATAGATATGCAAACCCATCCCCACTTCTAAACTGAGATCTGAAGATTTTAATTTTATAAGATCCTCTGCCTTTCGTGCTCCCGCATTACTTGCGAGATCATAGTCAAACTTGCCTCCGGCAATAGTATATACTTTGAAATTTTTTATCCGGTCACTGCTGAATTTAATGTGAACAGGAAAACTTAAGGTGATCGATTGTACTTTTTTTGTAACGGTAGTATCAGGAGTATAATTTTCCGTATACAAAAATGCCTTTTCGGAAAAGGTGAGATCCAAGGGATGCAGTCGCAGATCGAAGTGATTGCTTATGCGCATGTTTACAAGCCAGGCAAGGTTTATTCCCGTACTGTTGATGCTTTCTACATCCATGATGGAATCGTATTCTAAAAATCGGGGATGTTGTGTAAAGGAGAAATGTGATTTGTTATATCCAAGATTTATTCCAAAATGATATGGTTTATCGTCATGGTCTTCCTGGTTCACGACATTGCGCAACTGTGCCATGGACGCCGCAGAACAAAACATGGAAAACAGTAACAGTGAAATTATTTTTCCCCGCAATAAATGGTGCATATACCTAGACTCAATGTTTTGTAGAAAGCGTTTCTATATTGTAATGTTTTTAAAATTTGAGTAAATGATTCCTTTTCAGGAAAATGTTGAACAGAATTATTTAAATATTGATAAGCCTCATTGTTTTTCGAAATCATTTTGCCAATTCTTGGTGTAACATGGTTCATATAAAGGCTGTAGAACTGTTTTATCACTGGAAGAGATGGCCTGGAAAATTCGAGCACCACGAGTCTTCCTCCGGGTCTTAAAATCCTCCTGATTTCCGAAAGCCCCTTCTCCAGGTCTTCAAAATTCCTAACTCCAAACGCCACCGTTACAGCATCAAACGAGTTTTCATCATAGAAAATTGCCTCTGCATCTCCGCGTAGCAAAGTAACTTTATCCTCAAGATGAAGCTTTGCAATTTTCTTTCTTCCGAGTTCCAACATTCCTTCGCTGATATCTATTCCAACAATTGATTCAGGCTTCAGTATTTTTTCACACAATATTGCAAAGTCACCTGTCCCTGTTGCTACATCCAAAACTATTTTGGGTTGTAAGGAAATTAATTGTCTCAGCGCTTTTTTTCGCCATCCTCTATCAATGCCTGCACTCAGAAAGCGATTTAGAAAATCATAACGAAAAGCAATTCGATCAAACATATTTTCCACTTGCTTCTTTTTGTTTTCGGCAGAATGCCTGAAAGGAACAATGGAATCATGACTATAATTGCTCATCGCCATCAAAGATAGTTTTTTGCGTTTATAACGGATTGTACACAATATTCTTTCACGTTTATTTTAGATTTCAAGCAAGTCCCGACTGGGCGATTTTTGTATTGTATCTTGCGTTTTAGGTGCATATCAAGAACGCAATATATCTAATTAGCAGTCCATCGGTTGAAGACTGCCCTGTTCCGGATAGGCCTGAGTATGCTTTTATCGGGAGAAGCAATGTTGGCAAATCCTCATTACTAAATATGCTTTGCAATAACGAAAAACTTGCGAAGACTTCCAACTCTCCTGGAAAAACACAAATGATCAATCATTTTAAAATCACCAGTTCGCAAACGATGGAATCCCGAAGTGAAACTGAATGGTACCTTGTGGATTTGCCCGGTTATGGATTTGCCAAGACTTCACTTTCGAATAGGAGAAGATGGGAGCAGATGATTGAGAATTATTTACGTAAGCGTGAAAACCTGGTTAGCATTTTTGTATTAGTTGATTCAAGGCACGAGCCACAAAAAATTGATATAGCTTTTGTTCAGAGCCTTGTTTTGTGGAATGTCCCCTTTTCACTGGTCTTTACAAAAACAGATAAGGAGAAACAGCGAACTGTGAGTAAAAATGTAAAAGATTTTTTTGAAGAAATGAAAGGGATCATGCAATTTTTGCCTCACCATTTTCTAACCAGTTCAATCAAAAAGTCGGGAAGAGAAAAGATTCTAAACTTCATTGCGGAAAAAAACGAAGAGCTGAAAGGAGCGTGAAGTCACAGCCTGCAAAGCCACTATTGGGAGGTACCCGATTTCACGATGCGATTTAATTCACCACTTTGTTTGCGCAACTGCTGCTGGCAAAAGCTTCCGGTTTAGCCTTAAATGCAAATCCCATTCCGAGAATATAGCCCATTGCTTCACGCAAGGCCTCGTTGCTTTTAAATTGAGGATTAGTATTGATGTCAGCATGCACCTCCATATCAACATCATAAGTTGTGAATAAGTCGCAAAGCTCGTAGGCGATCTCAATGCTTTTCGCAACTTCCACTAACATGCGTTCTTTGATGCTGTGTTGCAACCGGGTCTTTTCATTGTGAATGAACATAAAGCCACCGTGCCCTTCACGCAAGAAAACAATTACAGTTGCGAATTCTGTTTCCATACCTTTTACCTGGCTGTCGGTGCCGATGCAAACTTTTAAATGGAATCCTGATGCAGTTTCGTTTTGGATGGCCTTTTCGACGGCGCTCTTTATAGGAAGCTCAATAGGGTCTCCATTGAATTTTCTCCATAACATAAATTGAGGTTTCTTAAAATTACCGAAATTATTATTACAGAGTTATTTAATATTTTTCAATAATTCTCCTTTAAGTGTGCCGGGGTATGAATAAAAAAAAGGGGCCAGCCCCTAACGCTGACCCCTAACTTACACATGAATCTACCTTACAATCTTACAATTCTTTCTGTTGTTCTTTGGTTGTTACTAATTATCGATATTGTATAAATACCGTTAGGGTAATTATTAAAATTTATAGTGTTCAATCCTGTTATTCCTTTACCGCTGGTAATAATTCGTCCGCTCATATCTGCTATCTTAAATTCAAATGCTTTAGAAGCGACTACTGAAATGTTATCGTGAGTAAGTGTTGACACTTTGAAATCTTTGGCTGTGTTGTTTGTCGCACTTAACGAAACTATATTAGAGTAAACGATCTCCCCGGTTACAGAGTTTACTTTCAGCCTGTAGAAAATATTTTCTTTCACCTGCGGGCTGTAGGAAAACTGGTTCGGGTTTGAAGAAAACGATTTCAATGTTGTGAAAATTGTTCCATCATGTGAACTCTCGAGTGAAATATTTTTTAGTGGTTCATCAGAAATAATATTCCAACTTAAATTGTGTGATGAGTTATTTGACTTTCCTGAAAGAAGTACCTGTCTAATAGGCGTTATTGTCAATGGAGTAGTAATCCCGTAAATAGTGTAAGAACCAAGACTACCATAGTTTGAAGTATTTGCATTGCCCGCACCTTCCACTACGAGGTAGTAGTTACCAGCGACTACGTTGGTGTCGATCGTTGCGTCTAAGCTTGACGGATCGTCGAAGATCTTAACCACTTGTTCATTCGAATCAAGCAGCGTTAATTTTATATCCAGGTCAGCGCCATCGTTATTCGGTCCTACCGAGAATGGGACTGCATTAATGTGTAGCGAGCTGATCTTTGAAACATTTAATCTAAAAATATCTTTGTCAACGTTGGTTGATATAATTCCAGAGTCTGAGAAAGACGAGTTGTTAGAAGTTAAGATTGTCGCACCCAATGCCGGATCATTGCTGTGATCATCGGGCCTGTATGTGAAGCCATTTAAAGAAGTGATGATGGATAAATTATCCTGGTCGGCGGTACAGCCGCTAGGCGTTGGACCATTGTTCCAGCCGGAAAGATTTTTATAATAACTGTTACCCATAACCGGGGCCCAGCCAGTTTCGCCTGAGCCAATACCATCGTTGTAAGTTGCCAGTAAAGTACAGGTGCCACTGTATTTCGCCTGGTGTGAAAGACCAAGTGTGTGCCCACTTTCATGACTGCAGCATTCAGCAATTAGTTTTGGTTTGTTACCAAGCTTATCGGTGAACACGAAGCCAGGCGTATCATCTCCCCAGGTAAAAGAACCCGTGTAAGAAACCCCTCCGGCATTTGGAAACCATGCACTGGTCGGAGTTACAATGATCCTTATTCTCCTGGTAAGTGGTGCTGCTAAAAAGACCGCAGAGTCGGTAGTGATATTTATTTCAAATGGTCTAAAGTCTTCCGAAACACGATGAAATATCTCTCTCACCTGGGCATCTGTAAGGTTCGCGGGGGCGCAGCTCAAGGGCTGTCCGCTGTTCCAGGATGAGGCATACACAAGGTGCCCGTCAAAGTCAAGATATATTGTGGGCCGGGCGGTAGGAAGACTGTTCAATAAGGGCATACTGATTGCCTTAAATGAGAGGAGTAATCCTGCAAAAAGAAATACGAAAGCAAATAATTTTTTCATGGATATGGATTTAGGGTCTCAAGGTCTGTGTGTTCATGTGAAGGGTTTGTCAATCCTGGATCAGGTCCGACATATTTATTTTTTGAAAAAGATAACTGCCATCTGTTGACTTCTTCAGTTCATAACCATCGGAATAATTTTCGTTTATGATGCGACCTACATAGCTGATTGAATTGTCTTCATTCACTCGTTTTGAAATTGTCAACAGGGTGTTTTGTAATAATTCTGATTTTACAATAATTGTTGCCAGGTTATGATACCGTTGAACAGATGATATTACGGTGCCGTTGAAAGAAAAATTGTTAGCAAAGTTTAATTGGATCGTTTTTCCTTCTTTAGCGATAAATGCTTTTTCAAGTTCCGGTATAGCGGCATGAATGGAAGGAGAAAAATTTGTGAATAAAGACGGCTTGGAAGAAGTGAGGACCTGTGCTGTGCTATCAAATGAAAGACACGTGATTAAACAGATTGCCAGAACGAGGTTCAGGATTTTCATGGTAAGGATTTTTGATTTTCAATGAATCGGACAACCATAAAACGATATGGTGTATAAAAAATTATCCCGAATTTGAAAAAAATCCTTATGAGTGAAAGGTGCGAAAAACTACCAATAGAAAGAAAGTACTAATACTGCCCGGTACTTAGTAAAACTAACGTACATGCTTCCTGCGTAAGGATACCCTTAGCCTCGGCAAGAGCTTTTAATTCTTCATTCTCCGCCCCAGGATTAAATATGATGCGGTTAGGATGTTGGGAAATAATGTAGTCGTAGTATTGTTTTTGGTTTGTTGCATTCAGGTATAAGGTAACGGTATCCAGGTTATCTATTTCGGATCTCTCAGAAACTATTTCCACATTGTCAACTTTGCCAATACGACTGCCGATGGCAATAATCTCATGACCTTTTTTCGTGAGCTTTTGTATTGCAAGAAAACTGTAACGCGATGGATTAGTTGAAGCTCCAAGCACAAGTGTTTTTTTTGTAGCCATAGTAATTAGTTCATGAATTTGTTTAGGAAACGAGGTGTTTTAATTATGTGTTCATTTTATTTTCAGACCAACCTCCGCCCGTTAGTGATCTGCAAAAATCAGTTGTTAAGTCTGGGTGCAAATTTATTAAAACTCATTACCATGAGTCGTTTTTATCAAATTTTTAATTAGGAAAGGAAAGGATTTGATGCCGCCAATAAAACTATTTGTCAACATTTCTTTGCCGAATAGTTTTTGTATAAATCTGCCGTTCTTCAAGCGCCGGTCAAATTGCCGCATCCATAATTCCGAATACTGCTTTTCCATTTTTTTTCTTGAAATCTTCTGTGTCAAAAATTTGCTGATGATTTCAAAAGCGATCTTAGAAGAATGCAATGCGATGCTCATTCCGTTGCCGCAAAGTGGGGTAATCATACCTGCAGCATCACCCGTCATTAACACATGATTTTCGATCAGGGTTTTTTTATCGAAACTTATTTGGGATATCGCCACAGGGTTTTTAAAAACAAATTCAGCTTCTGAAAAAATGGTTTTTAAAAATGGGTTTTTCGATAGCACATTTTTTTCCAGCTCCGCAATGGAGTTGTTATTCTCGTTAAGATTGCGGGCTGTCGTAAGATAGCAAAGACAATAGTTTTCGTCTTCCACTTTAGAAACCCCGCAATAGCCATTTTTAAAATTGTGCAAAGCAATCGTGTCTGAAGGGAACGAGGTTTTAATGTGGTATTTTATACCGATATAATTATTGAGCCTTCCTGGCTTTTGCTGGATAAAGCTTCTGTTCCATTTTTTATCGAGATTGCTTCTTTTTCCGAAGCTGCCGACTGCTACCTTACAAGTTACTTCTCCGGAGTCATACAGAATTTTAAAATGATCGTTATCGAAAGCGATGTCGTTCACTTTCGTTTTTTCTTTCAGGAATACTCCGTTCTGAACGGCAATTTTTTTCAATTCATAATCCATGTGAAACCGGCTAATGCCTATTCCGCCTGGATCCAGAGGACTTTGAATGAAGTTTCCATTCGGGGAAGAAACGATGAGCTTTTTAATAAGTGGATAACGCGGATCAGAAAGGTTCATGCCCAATCGTTGTATAAAATTGTAGCTCTCCAGACTTATGTACTCGCCACAGACCCTGTGAAACGGGTATTCTTCTTTTTCAAATAGAGCCACCTTATATCCGGCTTGTGATAGCAAAATCGAAAGAGATAAACCTGCCAGTCCTCCGCCAACTATTGCGACGTCAAAAAAGGCTGAGCTCTTTTTTTCAACGGTAATATTTACGGAAGGATTATCCAATGTGTGAGTTAAGGTTTAGAAATATTTTTCTACAGAGATGAAATTAGGTTTAAAAAACTTCTTAGTGCTGTGTGTATTTCGGGCTTACGATTAAGAATCGAAATCCCCATCTCCATCGAATGCTATAATTGTTAATCTTTGCCTGATCAAAAATCTTTTGCCATTCTTTTTTCCGAAATCCCCTAAGTACGGAAAGTGGCGCATCATTCTTTACCAGATAAGATTTTGAGAAAAGCCTCGTTGTAACTTTTATAAAATTATATGCAAGCACATGCCTATGGAGATCATTAATGAAAAAGCCGGTCACTGAATTTTCCTGCATCCATTGAAGCATCTCAATTAGTTCTTCGTCAGTGAAGTGATGGCAAAAAAGCGAAGAGAAAATGATGTCTGGCGTTTCCTGAAAATGTACTTTTCTATAATCAGCAATTAAAAATGTAGCGTTCTCTACATCAATATTTTTCTTTGCCAGAACAATGCATTCAGGCTTGATATCAATTCCTGTCAGTGAAATCTGCAGATTCTTTTTTTTACAAAAACCATAGATTGCTTTGAGATTGTCGCCGCCTCCGCAACCGATCTCGCATATTGAGATTTGCTTTTTTTTACCGAGAAGTTGTTTAAATCCATTGATTGAAACCGAATGACCACCCAGCCATTTGTTTATGAAATTGAGTTCACGCATGTTGACAACAATTTCTTCGAAAGGAATTTCGGGATCATCGAGATATTCTTTTTTATATGAGCGGGTGGCAAAATCAATCATTAGATAGAAGAAATGTTTCCAGCGTGAGACCGGGGCCAAATGCGGCTCCGAAAATATTGGCTTTCTTATCTTTTACACCTGCAATAGAATCCATAATTTCCTTCAAAACAAAAATGATTGTTGGAGATGACATGTTGCCATAATTGTTTAGAACTTTGTAAGACTCTTTAAGTTGGGCAGGCGAAATATCAATACTTTTTTCAATTGAAGAAAGAATTCTTTTTCCACCCGGATGAATGCACCAATAGGATATCGCATCTTTTTTCATCCCCGCATTCTCAAGAGCATTATTCAAAAGGCTATTGAAATCCTGCTCGATCAGCCCGGGCACATAGCCTGAAAGTGTCATCAGGAAACCAGAAGAAGAAAGTTCCCAACTCATATCTTTCTTTCCCTTAAATGCTACTTCACTATAGAAATTCTTTATTGTCAATCCTTCGCTTATATTAGAATCGTTAGTGACGAGAAGGGCTGCGCAACCATCGCCGAATAGCAGGCTCGAAGCGATGTTATCGATGGTGTTTTCTCTTTGAAAATGCAATGTGCATAGTTCGGTGCACACGATCATCACTTTTGCATTTTTATCTTTACTGCAAAGAGCGTCGGCGAGTTTTAAACCGTGAATTGCGGCGTAGCAGCCCATGAAGTTGATTGATGTCCTGAAAATGGACTTCGATAAGTTCATGTCTTCAACAATCCTGAGATCAAGACCAGGGGCACTCATTCCCGTACAGCTCACTGTAATGAGATGAGTAATTTCATCTTTCGAAATTTTATTTGAAATACAACTTTCAATGGCTTTTATGGAGAGAGGCGTTGAAGTCTTGTTGTACCACTTCATGCGTAACTCTAACGAGGGAAATGGTTCCAGGTTTTCTGTTGCCTGGTAGAATTTCCAGTCAGAAGCATTCTCGCTATAATCAGGAATTACAGAATACCTTGTCTGGATCGCACTTTGATGATATAAAAATTTCAGTTTACGTTTATCAACTTCATTCAATGCGTAGACCCGTTGCATAAACTTGAGAATGTCCTCTTGCTCATGTTTGAATTCGGGAACTGAAGTAGCTATCGAAATAATTTTACTCAATGAAATGCAGAATTAAAATAGTGATGAAACCAAGATTAGTACATGTAGATGCTAACAAATTCATTCGCATTGTGTTCTTAAAATTAGCCTCTTTTTCATTTTTAAGCACTTTATTAAACCAGATGAGGTAAAATGAAAGCACCGGCAATAGAAAAATTTGTAAAGTGAAAAAGCTTCTCAATTCAAGATTTAGAAAAAATTGTAAAGCAAGCGTTATCACTGCCATTGCATATATAATACCAGTAAAAATAAATGTGCCTTTATAACCTAATTTATAGCTAATGGTTTCAACGCCATCTCTTAGATCCTCTTCGTGCTGGTAAATTTGAGTGAGCGGATAAAATCCGCCGATAAGCAGGCTTGATGCAACCATCGCGACCACAGGCACATGAATAGTATGTTGTTCACTGCTTCCATGGTAGACCAGGAAAAATGTAACTGCTCCCTGGAAAACAACGACTGTAAAATACCCGATGAAAGGAAATTTCTTGAGTCGTATCTTCCTTGAACTATAAGCCCTTGAAGCCAAAATGTAGAAAAATATTCCTACTGCAAAAATGTTTGTTACACAAAAACTCAACGCGATCGCTATTACGTCCAGCAGTATTGTTGTATAAAACAATTGCTTCGTTGGCAGCATAGGATTTTTGAGACCCCCGATGGGCGATGTGTCCCTGTCCATATAACTGTTATATCCATTGCTTGCAGGATAAACGAGTAAATGGAGGATTATAAAAACAAGAATAGCATCGTTCCAGTTAATGTCATTTAATTGGCTTAAGGCAAACCAATAGACGGGCATTAAAAAAAATGAAAAATGGAAACGAAGAAGTTGAAGCGTGGATTGAAACGTGGTATTCACAATTAAATTTAAGTCAATTGTTTTTCTAAATGTGAATACTGCCTATTGCTATACTAACATTGTAACAGGATTTTCCAGGAACTTCTTTACTGTCTGAAGGAATGCAGCACCAACGGCACCGTCAACACTCCGGTGATCGCAGCTCAGCGTAACTTTCATAACATTTGCAACACCAAATCCATCGCCTTTTTTTACAACAATTTCCCTGATGCGGCCCACGGCAAGTATCGCACTGTCTGGCGGGTTAATGATGGCGGTAAATTCTTCAATGTCCATCATCCCAAGGTTGGAGACGGTAAAAGTATTTCCACTAAATTCTTCGGGTTGTAGTTTTTTATTTCTCGCTTTATCATAAAGCGCTTTTGCATCCGCAGCAATTTGAGAGAGAGATTTTTGATCTGCAAAGCGTATTACCGGAACAATCAAACCCTCCGGCATTGCAACTGCAGAACCAATATGAATATGCTTATTTTGCCTAATAAAATCGCCCATCCAACTGCTGTTCACTGCAGGATGCTGCCGAAGCGCCATAGCACAGGCTTTTATCACGATATCATTGAACGATACTTTTACAGGGCTTACTTCATTTATCGCGTTGCGCGAGGAAATAGCATTGTCCATATTCATTTCCATTGTGAGGTAGAAATGAGGTGCCTGGAATTTACTTTCGCCTAACCTGCGTGCAATCGTTTTACGCATTTGCGTATTTGGTATATCCTCGAAGCTTTCCTGGCCCGTCTGCTCAAAAGGTTGAACAAATCCACGTTGCTCCTGGGCCTTTTTATCTTCTTGTTTGGCAGGTGACTTCGCAGGTACGTATGAATCTATATCCTTCTTCACTATCCTGCCACCATCTCCGGTTCCCTGCACTGCAGCGATGTCAATTCCTTTTTCAGCAGCTAATTTTTTTGCCAGCGGCGATGCCTTGATTCTGCCATCTTCTCCGGAAGACTGGGCCTCTTGCGACCCGACTGTTTTAGCTGCGGACGCTTCTGCTTTTTGTGGCGCTACTGTTGTTTCAGTTTCTTTCTGCTCCGCTTGTTTTGGTTCTGCTCCACCTGCTTTTTCTGCCGCTACAAAGCCACTTACATTGGTACCTTCTTTTCCAACTATAGCGATAATTTCATTGATCTTGGCAGCTTCTCCTGCTTTTACGCCGATGTGCAATAGAGTGCCGTCTTCATACCCTACAACCTCCATTGTTGCCTTATCTGTTTCTACTTCAGCAAGTACGTCGTCACTCTTCACTTTGTCCCCAACATTTTTATTCCATTGAACAATTTTTCCTTCAGTCATAGTATCGCTGAGCAATGGCATCCTTATTACTTTAGCGCCTTCAGGTAGTTTTGCTGAAGTACCATTCTCTGGTTGCTTCACTTCCTCTTTCGCCTTATCTTTTTGCTCATTTTCATTTTTCGGAGCAGCTTGTACCTTGTCAGTTGTTCCCTGATCTTTCAATAGCGATTTGTAATCTTCACCTTCTTTTCCAACAATAGCCAATATTCCTTCGACTGGCACTGATTGACCTTTTTCAACGCCGATGTAAAGAATCGTTCCTTCATTATAACTTTCAAGCTCCAT
>JBDSGZ010000228.1:0-8324 GCA_039918735.1 Ginsengibacter sp. | reverse complement strand
TCATTATTTTGCATTAGCCTCGATCTTAATTACAGCATGGGCTGATAAAATCTTTGGACTCCGCATTTGACCTTAAGCTAATACTACGGATCGCATTGAATGTCCGACGACACATTCTGATAATTTTGTCGCTCTTGAACTTTCTTTTCTTCCATACCGGCGCTCTAGTTTTTCTTTAATTACGTGCGGACTGCTTTTTTGATGTTCGTAATTTTCTTCAGGAGTCATCCATTTTAAATTGAATGCCCTGTTGTTAAGTTTATCAAAATCAAGATGCGCAACAATTGTTTGACCGGCAGTTGGTTTTTTTAGAAAGTAATCTGCAACCAGCCTGTGAACGAGAGAATGATAATTAATTGTACGGCCTTTTAAGTCATCCTGGTATTTTTTGCTAAGATTCTTTTTTAAAGTGCTTAGGAGTTTTTCCGCTTCAATGATGGCTGTTTTACTCTCTTTATTTTCTTTGAGTGATTTTATTTTTTTCGCCAGCTTAAAGGTTTGCTGTTGCAAATAGTCAAGCCTGGTCTGAATTTTTTCATCTCTCGGATGATAAAGTTTGAGGCGGATGATACGGTATCCGTTAATCATTGATCCACTGATAATATTTCCGTTTGAAATTTTATTAAAAGTTCTCAGGCGCCCAAAATTCGATATTTCAATTCGCCCTTCATTGGAATATTCAAAGTCAAATTTTACGGTCTTCCATTGTTCTCCCGGGTAATTTTTTGTAGTTGTTAGCATTAGTAAGTAAGGTTTAATTTGTAAGAATCAGTGTGTAATGTGTGCTGTAGGGAATCTCCTATTTACCCCGGTTTTTTCCAGAACCCTTTGGCGTTTTTCATAACGAAGTGCACTTGGTTACGTGCACTCTTCAAGTTTCATTCCGGTCAAATCACTACAATGCATGCCATCATCTTTTCAGGTTTTCAAAAAATATTCAAATTCAAAATTTATGTGTACTCGCAACAGTTCAAATTTAACAATTTTTCTATTATGAATTGATTGATTGAATAATCTCTTTTGCCTGTTCATTATATGAAACTTAGAAGTTACATGTTTAATTATGTTGGAATTTATAAGATTCCATTCTTTAGAAAATTTCTTTCGAGGTTTATAATTTGCCCGATTTGTTTTGGACAATTTAATGCTAATTCTATTTGAGCGTATGTTTCATCTACCGCAACCTCATAAAAAGCGCGGCGTAAATGGATAGATGAAATGAATGAGGACTGAATGGTTCTGTTTCAATCAATTTAGAGAAGGGTCAAACTTTTCTTCTTCGACAAGACTATAATCTTTTACTACGTTATATATAGTATCTCTTTCAACAGGATTTCTGCCAGCTTGTTTTATGAGCGCCACTATTTCCTGCGTTGTCATGGAAGGAGTTTGCTCCTCGCTTCCAGCCATTGAATATATTTTCGTGGAATCATCAATTGTACCATCCATATCATTCACGCCAAAGGAAAGTGAAAGTTGGGCGTTCTGTCTTCCGAGCATGGGCCAATATGCTTTCAGATGCGGGAAGTTGTCCATATAGATGCGGGCGACTGCATACATTTTCATGTCCTCGACGATTGAAGATTCAGGAACATTACTCATATCATTATTTTGATTTCGAAACTTGAGAGGAATGAAAGTATTGAAACCGTTGGTTTGATCCTGCAGATCGCGTAAGCGCTTCATGTGATCTATTCGGTGCCCATAGTTTTCAATATGGCCATAAAGCATGGTGGCGTTGGTATGCATTCCAATCTTGTGGGCTTCTTCATGAATCTTCAGCCAGCCAGCAGCATCTACTTTATCCGCACATATCTGTTGCCTTATTCCTTCGTCAAATATTTCTGCACCTCCGCCAGGTAACGATTGAAGACCGGCATTTTTCAACTTCAGCATTCCTTCTTCAGTGCTAAGTTTTGCTTTTCTGAACATGTAATCCAGTTCCACTGCCGTAAATCCTTTGACATGAAGTCCGGGACGGTAACGCTTTATGTCCGAAATAAGATTGCAGAAGAAATCAAGATCCATTTTTGGATGAACACCACCAACAATGTGGACCTCGGTTACCGGCTTGTTGTCATAGCTTTTTACGATGTCAAGCATCTGGTCATGACTTAATACCCAGCCCTCTTCACGGTGAGCATACAGACGGGAATAAGAACAAAATTTACAGGAGAAAACGCAAACGTTGGTGGGTTCAATATGAAAGTTTCTATTGAAATAGGTTTTATTCCCATGCCTCAATTCCCTGATATAATTAGCAAATGTACCGACAAGGCCAAGACTTGCTTTTTCAAAAAGCATCATGCCATCCTCGTCACTAATTCTTTCACCGTTTACTATTTTGTCTGCGATGTTGACGAAAGATTTGCCTTCACTTGAAGAACTTACAATTTGTAAAAATTCTTCTTTATCGGTTGGATTGTTCATGCAGCAAAGATAATGTAAAGAGGCAACGAGCGATTCATCCGATTGGTTTCCGACGGGGCAATGAGAAGATTATTGGTTCACCATACCTTCAATGAAAATTTCCCCAGTGGACAACTGTAAGGCTCGTGTTCAATAGGAAACTCACCAATTCTTAATAGCGATCTTTCTCTGGACAATTTGTAAAGAATAACTCGATTTAATTCTATCTTGAACTTTCAAAACTCAGCTCAATAAAACGAACGTTGCATGGGTACCAGGTTTCGCCTTATTATAATGAACTTTCTTGAATTCTTTATTTGGGGTTCCTGGCTCATTTCTCTCGGTGGATACATGTTCAGCGAGCTTCAGGCAACAGGTACGCATATCGGCCTGACCTATGGAACAATGGGAATTGCATCTCTATTTATGCCTGCACTGATGGGAATTGTTGCAGACAGGTGGATCAATGCGGAAAGGGTTTTGGGAATCTGTCACCTGGCCGGAGCTGCCTTTTTATTCTGGGCTTCACAAATTCATGAGGCATCACTTATGTATTGGGTCATGCTTTTCAATGCGATGGTTTTTATGCCGACGATTGCATTGAATAATACGGTCTCATACATCACGCTTGAGAAAAATGGTTTTGACATCGTAAAAGTTTTTCCGCCGATACGCGTGTGGGGTACTGTCGGTTTCATTGTGGCAGTATGGGTTGTTGATTTGTTGGGATGGACTGCAAGCCCTAACCAGTTCCTGGTAGGTGCAACAGCTGCGGTATGTCTTGCTTTGTATAGCTTTACCATGCCAGCGTGTAAACCTGCAAATACTTCACGGGGATCTTCATGGGCTTCGGCGTTCGGCCTGGATGCTTTCGTTCTATTTAAAAGAAAAAAAATGGTTGTCTTTTTTCTTTTTGCGATGTTGCTCGGAGCTGCACTTCAGATTACAAATGCATTTGGTAAACCTTTTCTTGACGATTTTGGGAAAATTGACCAGTACCGGGATTCATTTGCTGTTAAACATTCGAACATCCTTATTTCCATTTCACAGATTTCTGAAACTTTATTCATTTTAGCTATACCTTTTTTCCTACGTAGATTCGGAATCAAGATCGTGATGCTCATAAGCATTTTTGCATGGGTTTTTCGTTTTGGATTGTTTGCTATCGGCGATGCGGGAAGTGGCTTATGGCTTCTTGTATTATCTATGATCATCTATGGAATGGCGTTTGATTTTTTTAATATTTCCGGTTCCTTGTTTGTAGAAAAAGAAGCGGGTGTAAAAATACGAGCCAGCGCACAAGGGCTGTTTATGGTGATGACAAATGGAGTAGGAGCTTACCTGGGAGGTCTTTTCAGCGGAATGGTGGTTGATTATTTTACAGTCGATGGCATAACGAATTGGAGAAATACATGGTTTACTTTCGCAGGGTATGCCATGGTGTTAGGGATTCTGTTTCCGATTATGTTTAAGTATAGGCACGATCGTGACTCAGAGGAAAGTGTTCATTTGGGAGAGCCATTGCTACATAATGAATAAATAGTAGTTAAGTTATTATAACAGACGTCCATAGCTTGTAATTTTGTTCACGAAAAATAATTCTACCGTCACATTCCTAAACTTCAAAAATAACCTGTAATGAAAAGAAGTAAAATATTTCGATACATTTTCCTCATCATAGTTATTGGGTTTGCCATCTTTTTTTATTTCCATTTTTATTGGGAGTTTGGCAGCGGTACCAAAGCTGGAACGTTGAACACTTTTATGAAAAAGGGTTATGTTTTTAAAACCTATGAGGGTAAAATAATTCAGAGTGGCTTCAAGGCAAACGTCCAGAGCAATGAATTCAATTTCAGTGTTGAAAAAGAAAGTGTTGCGGAGGCTTTATTAAACAATGCAGGCAGAGAAGTTGAAGTTCATTATAGAGAATATTTTGGAGCATTGCCATGGCGAGGAATGGAAAAATATGTAGTGGACAGTATTTATGAGGTGAGAGGAGCCGATCGAAGCAATCATGGACTGAATCCGAAATAGACAATCTGCGATGGCAATGGTTTCAGCATAAATTTAAAATAAAAAAAAGCCCGGCTCCAAGGAGCCGGGGGAGTAGCTTGCATAGAACGAAAAATCGTTACTTTAATGCTTCTATTTTTTTAACAAAATTTGACTTAGGCTGCGCTCCTACAAGTTTATCAACGACTTTACCATCTTTCACAAAGAGAATAGCAGGAATACTCGTGATACCATAATTAATGCTTAATTGTGGGTTCTGATCTACGTTCACCTTGCCAATATTTACCTTTCCATCGTATTCTTTTGAAAGTTCTTCAACGACAGGACCAATTGCACGACAGGGCCCGCACCACTCTGCCCAAAAATCAATCATTGTAAGCTTTTCCGAATCGAGCACTTTTTCTTTAAAATTCGCATCGGTATATTCTGTTGCCATAAATTTTTGTATTTATTGATTAAGTGTGAAAGAATTCATTTTGCAAAAATAACTCCAAACTGCTTATCCTGCTTACTTGACATAAACATGTTATGTTATTTCTACTATAACATCTAACTCGGGCTTTTGTTGCAGGAATTTCGCCATTTCGTCATTCATTTCAAATCCCTTTTCCAATGAATACATGCCAAATTTCATTTTACTACCGGGCTCATTCACGCAAAACTTTAATGAAGTGCTTCCAGGAAATCGCTGAACATTGTCTTCAAAAAAAGTGATAAATTCCCGGGTAATGTGTCTCGGGTGTAGATTGATCTGCAACCTCTTTGTATTGGTTTTCATTATCGATTCCAGCAAACAGATTCCTGAAACCTTAAATTCGTATTCACTTGTTTTGAATCGCTGACGAAAAGTTCCCGTCAGAGATATTACTGTTCCAGGTTCCAGGTAATTGCTAAGCCTGACGTAGTCGTCACTGAAAAGGTTCAATTCCATTCTGCCGCTATAATCTTCAATGTTGAACACTCCATATTTATTTCCGGCTTTAGAGAATTTGTGCTGCGCTTCAGCTACAAGACCTGCCAGCCGAAAGCTTCTACCGGGATTTGCATGAAGACTGATTGCCTCCTTAAATTCATTGAATTCAGCGATGGATGTAAGTCCATAATATTTCATCTGGAATGAAAAATTATCCAATGGGTGACCACTCATATAAATACCAATCACGTCCTTTTCGTTATCAAGCAATTTTATCAGTGGCCATGGCTCGCATACGGGCATCGATGGAGGAGGAACGTCGGCCATTTGCAGGTCTCCAAAGAGCGTGTTCGTGCTGCTGGAGAGCTGGGCATGGTATTGATTCCCAAACCTGATGACTTTTTCCAACCCGTTCATAGTCTCTCCTGGAGCTGTGAAAAAATATTGCGCCCTATGGAATTCCCGGAACCTGTCGAACGCTCCGGCGTAGGCAAGACTTTCCATCGATTTTTTATTGACTGACCGCTGGTTTATTCTTTTTATCAGATCATAAATTGATTCGTAAGGACCGTGTTTTTCTCTTTCTTCAATTATTGCATCCAGGGCGGCATCGCCCACTCCTTTCATCCCACTAAATCCGAAACGGATTTCTCCTTTTTTATTTACTGCAAATCCTTTTTCAGATTCATTTATGTCAGGACCAAGAACTGTTAATCCCATTCGTTTGCATTCTTCCATAAAGAAGGTGATCTTCTCGATGGCCCCCGAATGATTTAGAACAGCAGCCATATACTCACTTGGAAAATGTGCTTTTAAATAGGCCGTTTGATACGCGACCAGCGCATAGCAAGTAGAGTGCGATTTATTAAATGCATATTGGGCAAATGATTCCCAGTCAGTCCAAATCTTTTCTAACTTGTTTGCCGGATGATTTTTAGTTTTCGCTCCTTCAATAAACTGTTGTTTCATTTTGTCCAGGACGAAACGTTGTTTTTTTCCCATCGCCTTGCGCAGCACATCCGCATCTCCTTTGCTAAAGCCGGCAATTTTCTGAGAGAGCAACATCACTTGTTCCTGGTAAACAGTGATGCCATAGGTTTCCTTCAGGATCTCTTCCATTTCCGGAAGATCATAATGAATTTCCTGCCGGCCATGTTTTCTTTCGACGTAGTCTGGAATGTATGCCATTGGGCCGGGCCTGAAGAGAGCATTCATCGCAATCAGGTCATCAAACTTGTCCGGTTTTAGATCTCTTAAATATTTTTGCATGCCGCCACTTTCAAACTGGAAGGTGCCGTTAGTATCTGCTCGCTGATAGAGTTTATAGGTTTCTTCATCATCCAGCGGAAGAGTATCCAGGTCAATCTTTATGCCGTGATTTTGGTTAATTAAATGCAATGCTGTTTTTAAAATACTGAGCGTCCGTAAACCCAAAAAATCCATTTTCAACACACCTGCGCTTTCGATGTTCCCACCATCAATCTGGGTGAGCCAGAGATCAGAATCCTTTGATGATGCCACAGGAATTAATTCCATTAAATCCTTGGGAGCAATGATGATTGCTGATGCGTGTATGCCTGTGTTTCTCACAGATCCTTCCAGTATTTCTGCTTCGTGCAGCACCTGGCTTTTTATATCGGAACCCTTATAGATTTCCCGAAGCTTTTTTATGTTGTCAAGATCTTCACCACCCATTCCTTCTTCGGTCAACGATTTGGGGCCAGTCAGTGGAGCGTTCAACACTTTCCTGAGTGAAGTTCCCGGTCTGTCGGGCACGAGCTTCGCCATCGCATTGCTTTCCGCCAGTGGAAGATCCATCACCCGGGCCACATCTTTGATGCTCATTTTTACAGCCATCGTGCCGTAGGTAATTATTTGAGCGACCTGGTTTTTACCATATTTTTCCACAACGTAATTCAACACTTTTTGTCTTCCTTCGTCATCAAAATCAGTGTCTATATCCGGCATCGACTTTCTATCGGGATTTAGAAATCTTTCAAAAAGCAGGTTGTATTTTATAGGGTCGATGTTGGTAATTCCTATACAGTATGCTACCACGGAGCCAGCAGCAGAGCCACGGCCCGGTCCTACAAAAACACCCATTTTCTTTCCCGCAATAATGAAATCGCTGACGATCAAAAAGTAGCCGGCGAACCCCATGGTCCTAATCGTAAACAATTCAAAGTTGATCCGTTCTTCAATCTCAGGAGTTATTTCATGATACCGCTCCCGTGCACCCGTCCATGTCAGGTGTTCAAGATAGGCATCCTGTGATTCGAACTTTTCCGGAACCTTAAAGTGAGGAAGAAGAATATCTCTTTTAAGATCTAACACTTCTATTTTATCGATGACCTCGTTGGTATTGTCCAGGGCCATTGGGAGATCATCAAATGTTTTCTGCATTTCTGCAGTATTCTTAAGAAAGAATTGATTGTTGGGAAATGCAAATCGTTTGTTCTTCACGACTACACTATCGTCGGTAAATTCACGCAACGCTTCAGTAGCTTGTTTTTCGCCTGTGTTGATACAAAGCAAAATATCATGGGCATTAAAATCCTTTTCATCTACATAATGCGAATCATTGCTGGCAATCACACTTACATTATACTTCTTCGCAAATTTTAAGAGCACCTTATTGACTTTTTCCTGATCGGGAATTCCATGTCTCTGCAATTCCACGTAATAATCCTTCTGAAAAATATTTAGCCACCATTTAAATTCATTCTCTGCTTCATCTTCTCCTGCTTTCAGAATTAATTGAGGAACAAGTGCGCCCAGGCAACAAGTTGTTGCGATTAATCCTTCGTGATATTTGTGAATGAGTTCCTTGTCGATACGGGGATATTTTGAATACATTCCCTCGATGTATCCCAATGACGTAAGCTTCACTAAATTTTGGTACCCAACATTATTTTTTGCGAGCAGGATCTGGTGATGCCGCGGATCTTTTTGTTCCTTGGTAAATTGTTTTTTGCCACGGTTTTCTGTT
>JBDSGZ010000227.1:0-4445 GCA_039918735.1 Ginsengibacter sp. | reverse complement strand
TTTCTACAGCATAATGAATCAGACTTTCATCATTTGAATAATTGCTGTCACAAATTAGTATCGTAGGATTTTTTATGCCTCCTTCGAGCAGTTCGACAAACATTCGTCGAATGCTTTGCATACTGTTTTTGTTCGTGGAACTCATGCAGATTACTGCCGTCTGGTCGGTTTTAAACCTTTTCAATAAATTAGGATCAAGGGACTGACCATCACTGAAACAATCAATCATTACAAAGTTTATCACACTCGATTTTTCTTTTGACTCATCCAGGTATTGTTCACTTTCAAAAAGAGGAAAATACTTTTCTTTTTGATCAGTCATTGACCAACGAGAGTGCGGTAGCAAAACTTTTAATGTACCCGGAATCTCAAAATCCAAAGAGTTGTGATAATAAATATAATCAGCTGCAGCATCGCCGATAAGCCACTTATCTATGGCGGAATTATAGGTGTAACCTATTCCCTCAAGGTCAGTAGTCGATAATTGTTGGATCTTATTCAGATCAGCAACGACCACAGGAACATTTTTATCGCCGATGTTGCTTACTTGAAACGTTTCCCTCCGTTTGTATTCGAAAGGATTGAAAGGCAATTTTTCTATCGAAGGAACATGGCTAACCGAAAAGTTTTGCTGCTCAGAATATCTCGCGACAAGATGCTTGCAAACAGGAATTTCAAATTCAGGATCTTCGGTGAGAGAAACACGAATAGTATCCCCAATACCATCTTCGAGCAAAGCGCCAATGCCAATTGCAGATTTAATGCGGCCATCTTCGCCATCTCCCGCTTCGGTGACACCCAGATGCAGTGGATAACATTCTTTAAATTCATTCATCATGTGATTGATGAGAAGACGGTAGGCCTGGATCATTACCTGGGGATTGCTGCTCTTCATGCTCAGGACAATGTTGTGGTAAGATTCATCCCGTGCGATGCGAAGAAATTCCATAGCGCTTTCCACCATTCCATTAGCGGTATCCCCATACCTGCTCATGATGCGGTCGCTCAGGGAACCGTGATTCGTACCTATTCGCATGGCAGTGCCATATTCTTTACAAATGCGAACCAGTGGTGTAAAACGGTTTCTTATACGTTCGATCTCTTCGAGGTATTCGGAGTCGGAATATTCTATTTGTTCAAACTTTTTCTTGTCAACATAATTCCCCGGATTCACTCTTACCTTCTCTACAATGCGGGCAGCAATTTCCGCTGCGTTTGGTGTGAAATGAATATCAGCTACTAACGGAGTAGAGTAGCCTTTTCTCCGAAGTTCATTTTTAATATTAAGTAAATTTTCCGCTTCTTTTTTTGACGGTGCGGTAATGCGGACCAGCTCGGCACCGGCTTCAATGCAACGAATACTCTGGGCAACAGTAGCCTCAGTGTCCATCGTATCTGTTGTCGTCATCGTCTGTATCCGGATAGGATGATTGTTGCCAAGGAGAAGGTCCCCGACTTTTACTTCCAGTGTTGCCAGTCTTCGGTATCCGGTTAACGATTCTGCAAATAGTTCCATCCTTAAGAATTATAAAGCAAAAATACGATTATAGAATGTCTATCTGTTTTGTGTGATGCCTCTGTGTTTTTTGAGAAGGTATCCATTGAGAATCTTAATTAATTATTTGCCTGGGTGTGCTTTAAAGCAAACTCCGTTACCAGTCTTTTTCTGGCCGGTCGATACCGTCTGAGCCTTTGATTTTATGAAGCTTTTCCTGCAAGGCTTTTTCTTTTTCCAGGAGAGATTTTAACTTTTCTTCCGCATCCTGCCTGGATATTTTGGAAGGCTGGGGCCTAGGCTCCTCCTTCTTTTGATCTTGTTTTTGATCCTGCTGTTGCTTTTGATCTTTTTTATCTTTCTTGTCGTCCTTCTTGTCGTCCTTCTTGTCGTCTTTCTTATCCTCGTTTTGTTTTTGCTCCTTTAGAGCACGCTGAAGATTCTGACGGGCATCTTCATCATTGGGATTAAGTATGAGGGCATTTTTGTAGGCCACAATACATTCAGGAAGCTTATTCTCCTTTTGGTAGGAAACGCCTTTGTTGTAGAATGCTTTTTGTTTTACGCTATTGTCTTTTGTATTCTTAATAGTGGCGTTAAATGCATCAACTGCTTCATCTGTTTTCTCTTTGCGATAGAAAACGTTACCAATATTATAACTGGCTATTGTATTCTTTTCATCTTTTTTTTGAGCATCTTGATAAAAGGATTCTGCCTTGTCGTAGTCACCTTGTTTGAAGGCATCATTTCCTTTTTTGATTGTGTTATTGATGTTTTGCCCAAATGAACTTGTGACCAGGAGAAATAAGGAAAGACCCGTAACAATTATTTTTTTCTTCATTCTTTTCTTCTCTGATATGAAAGATTCCAGCACGAGTAACAGCAGCGCAATTGCTAAAAAGTATTGAAAAAATTGCCGGTAGGAATCGAATGATTTGTCGCTGATGACAGTGCTTCCCATACCCGATAATCTTTGCTTAATGTTTGTGGCTACCTGGTCGGTCGTTGTATAGTGCTGATAAATTCCTTTTCCTTTTTCTGCTATTTCCTTTAACTCTGGCTGGTTTAATTTCGATATAATCACATTTCCTTTTTCATCTATTTTATACTTGCCGGTTTCGGGGTCAGCTATGGGCGCACCATCTGAGGATCCTATGCCAATCGTATTTATGCTGATTCCTTCAGAAGTAAGCTGTTTCACAACTTTCAGGGCTTCTTTATCGTGGTCTTCTCCATCACTTAGTAACACGATCGATTTATAAGTTTTGTCCTTTGGATTAAAAGAAGCACCGCTCATTTTCAGCGCCTGGCTGATCACCGTTCCCTGCGTAGGTATATCGTCGGGGGATGCCGAAGCAAGATACATTCTTGCAGCAGCATGGTCTGTAGTTAAAGGCATTTGAAGATAGGCTCGTCCCGCAAAAACAACAATGCCGATTCTGTCATCGGGCGAGCTGTTGATGATATTTGAAATGACCTGTTTGGCACGTTCAAGACGGTTTGGTTTTACATCCTGTGCCAGCATGCTCTTGCTGACATCAAGCGCAAACATGACATCTATTCCCTTGCGCTTGATTTTTTGACTTCCATCAGGGATTACCAGCCCGGCTAAGGCTACCCCACATAAAACAAATCCAAGAGTGAACAGGCTAAATTTTGTAAAGAATTTCTTTGAAGAATAATTTATGACAAGTTGTTTCACCAGCGAAGGATCACCAAGCCGTTTGGTAGCATCTTTTTTCCAGCGAACGATTGAGTAATTCAGAAATATTATGATTGGGATTACTGAAAGAGTAAGGAAATATTCTATGAATTGAAAATGAAGCATGGAGGCCGCAAATTATTAATCATTATGATGGAAAACGCGCCGAACCTGTTAAATATGATTTGACATACTTGAAACTATCCCGATTCAAAACGCTCGTTAGGATTACATTGCCATTTGCACTATCCGCCGATAAGTTATTTCTCACCTTTGAAAAAGCCAAGCTCTTTTAAAATGCCTTTTGTAACATTCATCCTCGCTGATTTTATATCAGCATTTTTGTCGGTCGAAGTCACGAGTGTTACAAAGAAATAAACGTGACGATTTTCCTCTATCCATCCCACGACCCATCCTATAGGGTTTCCTGTTTGATCAAAGCCGAGACCCGTTTTGTAACTGAGCTTATAAAGTGTGTTGTCTTCCTGTAACATGGAACTTCGTACAATTTGCTGAGCTCTTTTATTAAAAGGAAGTTTGTCAAAATATAACCTGTTCACCATACCGAGTTGTTCATCGGGTGAAATTTTCAGAGTGTTGTTTAACCAAAATGAATCGATCGGCCCTCTTATATTTTTATTGCCGTAGCCAAGGGTATCGATCCATTGCTGCATTGTATCACGTCCTATTCTCCTGGCGACTTCCTGGAAATAGGGAACAGAAGAAACCTGGAAAGCCTCCTTCATCGTCAGATCTTTATTCCATTCCTCTACCGGATTTTTTACACCATCCCATTTAATCACCATATTCTCATCAATAATTTTTCCTGTTTGCAAACCAATTAATGCGTTCACGATTTTAAACGATGAGGCAGGAAGAAACCGTTGCGTATCCAGTTTCATGTTGTAAACGGTGATGTCAGAGGACGTGTTGTTGAATAAAGAAAATGTTCCTGCGACATGGGCCGAGTCAAAGAATTTTTTTAAATTATCATCGATCTTTGCCTTGTTCCTGGAGCATGATTGAATACAAAGAAGTAGTAATGCAACAGCAAAAAGTCTCATCATGAAAATATTAGTGAGTGATCATTTAGAAAAATGGTGGTTAGCTGTGGCAGACAAAGATTCATAAAACGCTTCGCCATATTTTCTTATCAGGGCGTCTTTTAAAAATATATAAACCGGCACTTTCAATTTCTTGCCGAGCTTGCAGGCTGCGCTGCAAAGGTCTTTGCGGGGTTCATAATTT
>JBDSGZ010000226.1:0-4478 GCA_039918735.1 Ginsengibacter sp. | reverse complement strand
CATTCCCCTTCAAAGTCCACGATCTCTTTGAACATCGGATCGGTATGGAAATAAGATTGCCATTCCATGATTAAAAAATTGGGCACAGATGCACAAACATGGGCTGTAGCCATGGCTCCCAGGAAAGAGGCCACCATGTGCGGCGCAAAAGGCACATAATATAAATTGGCCAGGTTAGCGATGCGTTGTCCTTCTCCCAAACCACCGGTCTTTTGAAGATCAGGCATAATAATATCAACTCCACCGATCTCGAGAATTCTTCTGAATCCGTATGCCAGGTAAAGATTTTCACCTGCACAAATAGGTGTGCTTGTTGAGTCTGCAATAAGTTTATAAGCTTCTACATTTTCCGCAGGGATAGGCTCTTCCAGCCACATTAAATTAAGAGGCTCAAGAAGCTTTGCAATCGCATGCCCGGTAGGAGCATCATAGCGCCCATGCATATCAACGCATATATCTATGTTCGGGCCAACTGCTTCACGTGCAGCCGTGACCTGGTCAACCATCCGTTGCAACTCTGCCGGGCTTGCAGTCCAATTGTACGCATCATATTTGTTTGGATCGTTGGCCTGATCGAGATCGAACTTCATAGCATTGAATCCCATACTTTTTGCTTTCAGCGCTGCTGCCGCAAAATCTTTTGGCGCTGGCAACCGTTGCTGATAAAGTGCGGTGTCATTGTACACTCTCACTTTGTCACGAAATTTTCCACCGAGCAATTGATAAACGGGCAAGTTCAATGCCTTGCCGGTAAGATCCCACAATGCAGATTCAATGGCGGACAACACCGCGACATACATGCCTGATTGTGCTCCCTGGAAAAATCCGGACTTGCGGATGTCTTCAAACAGGCGGTGCACATTCAATGGGCTTTTTCCTTTTAGCCTGGCCCCAAAATTTTTCACGAGGTAGTATGTTCCTGGAATTGCATCCACTCCTTCACCACAGCCCCATATTCCCTGGTTCGTATGAATTTTTACAAACAGACTTCCTTTAATGTAGCCACATTTGATTTCGGTGATCTTGAGGTCCGAAGGAGCCGAGGGCTTTTCAGTTCTTTCAATTGCTTGTTGAAACCCCTGGCCAAAGAAGGCAAAAGGAGCCATGGCCGATGCAAGCAATGCCTTCGACATAAATGATCTGCGGGAAGAAGAATGTGCCATTGATTGGATTTTTAATTTAATAATTTGTAAATAAAATATTTAGTTTTTGGTAATCAGATATAATGAGTTGGCTTACCAGGTTCTTTCTTTTAGCAATTCCTGGATTTGCTCTTTAGGAACTGGAAGTTCATTGATGTGATCGTTTAACCATTTGGAAAAATCCTTCTCAATATCACCAGACCAGCGGGCATCTATTTGTCCGGCAGTATATTTTCCTTCTCTCAAACGCAGGTGGCCAAACATATCTCTCAACCTTACAATTTCTGAAGTCTTTACAACTTTCTCTGCTAAGTGCGGTGGAATAAATACGACTACACCCAATTTTCCCAACACAACATCGCCGGGCATTACAGTCACCTTACGGATAAGCGTAGGCGTGTTTATACCAATGATCATCGTATTGATATCGTTTCCCGGGTTATGATACGAAGGGTCATAACTTGTAAAGTAGGAAGTAAAACCGCCGATCTCCCTAAGCCCCTCCAAATCTCTTATTGCACCATCATAGACAATACCGTTGCCGCTTTTTGCATATATGGCGTTTCCTACATTGTCCCCGATGGTAGGGCCATTCAATTTTGCACCGAATTGATTCGCCACATACACATCTCCTTTTACCAATAAATCCACGGGCCATGTGTTTTGTCCTCTCTTTCCCTGTTTCTTCCCCACTGAGTCAATCGCTTTCCACATATCCGGGCGACCGGGCATGAAAGTGGCTGTTACCGCGCGGCCCACCAACACGCTGTCAGGGTTAATCGTTTCCCATCCCTCTGCAATCTGGTAAGAAAAGCCGGCATTTTTCATGGTTGCCCATGCCTCCTCTACGCTGACGCTTTTCATCCTGCGAAGAATATCATCCGGCACTTTTGGTCTTCCATCATCAAAGCGTTCTCCTTTCCATTCCGGCGTTAGAAAAATGAGTTGCTCTTTACTGATCTGCTGGCTTTTTAATGCGGGCGCAATTACGATGAGTAAAATGAATAAAACTATTTTTTTAAATCGTGGCATGAGTAGTCGTATTTTTTTATAGAAATTTTTTCAAAAATCTCGGTTCGCTTGTTACACGATCGGTGCCATTTCATGCTCAACAATAACTTCATCTTCCGGCACCCGGTGATGCCACCAACTGGCAAGTGATGATCCCGTAACATTCATGACTGTTCCGAATATAACAGGCGCTAATCCTGTGGTGGCCATCTTACCCATTGCAAGTGCAAGACCTGAAGCGAGCCCTGCATTTTGCATACCCACCTCGAGCGCTATGGTTCGGCAATCTCTTTCAGGAAATTTAAGCAACCGCGACGACCAATAGCCAAGAAAATATCCTGCAAGATTGTGAAGGATTGTGGCTATAAGCAGAAGTAACCCTACTTTCAAAAGACTGTCTCTGCCCGCTGCGGTTATCACTACCAACACCATCGCAATACCTGCCATAGAGAAGTAGGGCATTGCTTTATCCAGCCATTTAAATTTGCCGTGCAGGAATTGATTAAAAAGTAATCCTGCCACCACAGGAATTATCACAATCTTCGTAATATCCCAGAACATCGCCCAAAAATGTACCTCGACATAACTCGCGGCCAGTAACTTCATCATCAAAGGCGTTAGAAGCGGAGCAAGTAAAGTGGAAATGGTAGTGACGGAAACCGAAAGCGCAAGATTTGCTCTTGCGAGATAAGACATTACATTAGACGCCAGGCCACTCGGGCAGCAGCCGACAAGTATGATGCCTGCGGCTATTTCATCCGGAAAATGAAACAGCTTTGCCACCAGTAAACCGACAAAGGGCATAATGGTGTAATGGCAAATGACACCAACAATAATTCCCCTCGGCATGCGAATCACGTTTGCAAAATCACGAAGGCTAAGTTCAGTTCCCATCCCAAACATGATGACCTGCAACAGAGGTATAAGCAGCACTGAAAGCTTAACATTGCCTACCGTTATAAGGTATTGGGGATAGTACATTGCCAGGCTCACTGCCGCAAGGATCAATACCGTGTAAGAAAATCCCTGTACAAATTTGCTGCTACGGAACGCAAGAGCAAGACAAACAAAAAAAGAAGCAAGTACCCATCCCGCCCGGGAATCTCCCGGCTGAAATAATAAATACAGATAAGCGACCAAGAGAAAAAAAGCAGCGGCATAAAAATAGCTGTAAAGTTGTTTGGCAGCAGCTCGCATAACAGTTAAAAGTTTTGTTTAAAGACCGACGAGAAGTCGTGTTAATAAGCAATCTGGGTTTCAGATTCGAATGATAACAAATTAAAGAATTTAACCGAAACGATTGCAAAAAAATTAAGTATCAATTAAATTTTATCGCTGCAGTGAGGAGTTACAAAAACTACTCAATCCACAAAAAAGAAATCTTGTCTTCCACTTATCAAACAGTGGAAAAAAATCAGCAATCGGGAGACTGGCAGTTACAAAAACTTTTCAACGAACGTCGTTCACGCGATGCTTGAAGTTTGACCAATGACATATTCAAATAAGATCTCAAATAATAAATTCCTGTTTTCAAGAAATGAATTCTGTGATTGATTTCGATTCTCCCATCTTTAAAAAAAGATTTTACAATAAGGTGAACTGCGAATCCAGGAACGAAAGAAGTGAAATGTGGGAACCGAACCGGTAATTTTTTTCTACAGATCACATTATTTCCCAGCATTAATCTTAGGAATAAATAAATTTCAAAAAGCTTATCCTATTTTTGACGTATGTCAGGATGCAATCTTTCTATACCATTTTCTGCCGATCCCAAATTGATTTTGTCCAAAGTAAAAACTGCTATTCAAAACCAGGATGGTGTGTTGGAAGGGGATGAAAATTCCGGAAGCTTTTCGGTTTCTGTTTTCGGCAACTCAATAAAAGGCAGTTACAGCATTGAGGGGAATGTGATGAACATAACGGTTTCAGATAAACCCATGTTTGTCCCCTGTAGTGCGATTGAAAGCTTTCTACGAAGCAAGTTGTCCTGAATATTGCAGTCGCTCAAGTTAAATAACCCCGTTTGTTTGCAACAATACTGGTCACTTTGTTTAAGAACTCATCCCGTCCGAATGGCTTGCAAATAAAGTCACATGCACCATATTCTCTAATGGCTGTTTGCGCAACCTTAGGAAACGCAGACAGCATAATCACAGGAATATTCCTTGTGGAGACGTTTGACTTTAGTTTCCTGCAAATCTCGAGGCCGTCTGTGTTGCCAAGGAAAACATCTAAAAGAATTAATTGAGGCTTGTTTCCTTAATTTCCGAGTCTGCCAAACTCCAGTCAGAATGTAGTGAAACATTTTCAAAACCCCTTTTTTGC